>NZ_JAFIBZ010000013.1:0-126328 GCF_017832375.1 Methylocaldum sp. RMAD-M
GCGATTGGAAGGGTCGCGACTAAAGCGACCGTTTGCGATTGGAAGGGTCGCGACTAAAGCGACCGTTTGCGATTGGGAAGGGATTGCCGACCTACCTATCGGGCTCCCTGATACCGGATCGGAAAATGCTCTAGCCTGCCTCTGCGGGGTCGCCATGGCATTTGACCTCTGATTCTTCTACCGCCGCGTCGAGCTCGACCAGTACGCCACCAGCCAGTTCCTCGAAACCGAGCTGCCCCGCCATTTGACGGTGATCGGCACAGTCGCGGCCAACATCCCCTACCTCGGCGTCCTGATCACGGCCATGGGAATCATGCTCACGTTCCACCCGATGAGGATGGACAGCGGCGCGCCTCGATCGTGACCGCGACCCGATCCCTGTGATTCCCCTGGTCGATGCGATACCGGCATTGCCGGTGATCATCCGGACCACCGCGACCTTCGTCAGCGGCCAGATGCCGGTGACGCTCGGCCCGCGCTCGCGCCAGGTGGCGGCGATCATCCCCTCCGATTACACCGACTGAAGCGTGGCGCCGGGTGAAAAGCCTAACCGCACTCAGCCGTTTCCCGCACCGTCCGACCGGCGGTTGGCGCGAGCGCCCGCGTTCTCGGGCCTGACGGCTGGCACCTGTCTTGCACTGTCTTCTGGTAGCGCCGGGCGGGCGCTTGGGCGCGGAGCCCCCTCTTCCTCCGCGCCCGCCGTCCGCCCGCGCCTGTGCTATTCGCCTCACTGGGTTGCCGGCGCCGCCTGCGAGCGGCGCTCTCTTTTGCATGGATGGACCGCCCGATGGATGCCGCACCACCACTTCGGATTGCCCGCCCCGCACCCGATGAACCTGACGCGCCGCCCCCGGCCGCCTGGGTCCGGGCTGTCCAACGCGCCCAGCAGCGCACCCCCTGTTACCGCACCGAGGAACGGTTCCAATGCACCGTTCCCGACTGCGAATGGCGCCGCGCCTGCCTCAAACTCGTCGCCGCCTGGCAGCGGTGAAAACGGCCTGGACCTTCTCGCTTACATCCGCCCCGAGGTGAGAAATGGGTTACATCGAAACGGCACTTACACGACCGGAACGTTCTCGATGGAATGATTAAGTTCCGGCACGCTAGTACGTCTCGAACCGAAACCCCGACGGTCACACTATTCAACCCACAGAAAATGGCTGTATTCGAGACTGCGATGCGCCGGGCGGGGCAAAAGTCACATCGATTGTGTGTTTTGCCATACCAATCACTGATCGCACCGCGATTGTGTCGCCATTTTTTGCAAAACCTTTTGGGACTTCCGAGTCACCAAAAGGAGCAAAAACTTGGCGACAAGTGATTGCCTGCGGCGCCCCGGACGCCCTGCGTTCGACCGGTCCCGACCCGACAAGGGGTCGGAACCTGGCTCCACAATGGCTCGACGCCCGGTCGCGATGCCTTGTGGATGGCCTACGACCGTTGCTAACGCAACGACCTTCGGCCATCCACCCGGCGCTCGGGCTTCCGGGGACTACTCGACTCGCTCGCATTCGCATCGCTCCATGTCTCGCAGCGATGGATCAGCCGACGCGGATGCCGTCCCATCAAGCACTTGAGGAGGGTGGCATGGCGATTGCCTTTTATGGAAACATTCATGCTCAAGAGTCATGACATCGCTCAATCGTCATGCTCTGCCGGCTTTGGCGGCATCGCCGCGCTCCATTCGTGAAAAGTGTTCTTTCGGACTCGCGGTGTTTCCACAGTTTTACTGTATCGGCCCCCTAGATATGGGTTAAGGGAGCCGTTGCTCAAGCGGCGAATTTTGCTTGGTCGTTCTTCTTTTCAAACGCCAACAGCACTGCTGCTCTATCAAAACATTAGTGCTTAGCCGACTGGGGGCACCGCCTCATTTCCAAGCCATGAGGCGGTGATTTCACGATCGAGAGGAGAAACAGATGACACCCAGACTCAGGCGCCAGGAATGCGATCCAGCCATACAAGCAGACGCGCCGGTCCCGCCAGCATTTCCGTCGGCACGGTACTTCCAGATTCATTTCGAACAGCTCTATCAGTTGATACACGAACTCCGAGAGAAACTCGATGCCACAGCTAGAGAGCTGGCGCAGCTTCGGGCACTTACAGGAGCCGATGTCGAGCGGTCTCAAACCGCCTCGGACACGCCGGTTTCGCCGGTTGGCCGCGGGATATCGACGGTCATTGACACCCCCACACAAGCGGAGGCACGGGAAAAAACGAAACGTGAAATTTCCGATTGCCAATCGCAGCGGCGTCTAACGAATCGACGCAAGCCGGCGGTCAGACAATCCTAGAGACGCCGGTCGGACGCACCGGAATGCGCCGGCCGGAGCGTCCAAAGCATATTGGTTCAGAGATCAATCCGCCCCACCGCATGGGGCATCTGTTTTTCTATTCATCATTTCGGGCCATTGCCGACGATCGACACTACATATCTCCCCGAGCTGTAGGACCAATCGAGATTGCCGCGCATCCACGAGCACAGAACCGAGACAAAACGCTGAACGTCGCTATCGATCGCAGCTCCGAACGTGGGCAATTGCTCTTTTAATGCGATGAAATTGCGGACTTCTCTATTCGTCAGCTCCGCCGCTTGCTGAATTGCATCCTGAAGAGACAACCGACGATGGTGCTGGAACGTCACGACCAGGTTATGGACATCATTGTGCTGGACTTCCTTGGCGAAAGAAATGATGTCGTTGGACCAACAAACCACATTGTTCGCCATCCGGATCAGATTCTGCAGCGTATCGTGTTTGCGCACGTGCAGCGGCAGACTTATGTCTTCCACGACGTCTATGAGCTCGATATCGGTATAAAGTCCTCCGGTAAACGGGCGCATCGTCACATACGTTAGCGGGTCCGGCGTAATTCCGCTTGCACGGTTTTTAGCTTCCCAAACCGAGGATTCGAAATATTCGACGACGCTGAGTATAAACCGGCACATCCAGTCGTCGTTTGCTATTTGCCGCAGTCTAAGGTAAAGGTCGTGCAGTGCTCGAGCAAGCGGCAGATCCGTTTCGTTAGGCTCGCGACCGGTAAGAATTTCAGTCAACCGCTCATGAAAATGGGCAAGTTTATCCGGACTCCGCCCGAAACCCGACTCGTCGCATTGATCGTCGCGAATGAATAGCCAAGTGTTCCAATCCGAGACGATATTAAGTCCTTCGTAAGGAGCATCGGGATAGGCGCGGGCTGCCAACCAGCTGAATTTGGAAGCTTCCAGCCGCTGCCATTCGCGATCGTCGGTAACCAAATTGAAACGCCTCACCCACGCCAGGGTATGACGATTAGCCGCTTCGGCATGAGAATTGAGGCGCGAGGGAAACGGACAGTAAAATTCGGGTAGCGTGATCGTACTCATAATTATTAGTTGATAAAAGTAGTATGCGGATGCCGCTTACGATCCAACCAACGGTAAATCGATCACGGACATTGTTGCCGGCTTTAACTGTCGATCGGGACGTCCGATAAAAAAGCCCTGTACCAGATCGACTCCTAATTCTCGAAGCCGAATTAGTGTCTGCGCATTTTCAACTCCTTCGGCGACGATTTTTTGCCTGTAGCCATGAGCGAGCGTGGTCAGGGCGCTGACAAACACTTTGTCGTCATCGTCATTGGCTAGACGGCTGATAAACGAACGGTCAATCTTCACATGCTTGATCGGCAAGTGTCTTAGGTAATGAAAGGACGCAAACCCGGCCCCAAAATCGTCCATCGCGAATCCGAAGCCAATATCGGTTAATTCGTCCATAATCCGCCGAGCCGCCTCTAAATCGGCGATCGCGGCAGTCTCTGTGATCTCGAGCAATAAACGTTCCGGAGCCAAGACTCCGTCGCGCGCCGCTTGTTTGAGCGGCTCCGCCCATCCCGGATCGGTCAGCGCGGCAGCGGAAAGATTAATCGAAAGGCGCGCCGAACGAACCTTGCCAAGGATTTCGATCGCCTCCCGAGTGACATATGAATCGATGGCGCTCATCAAGTCCGAACGCAAAATGACGTCCATATATTCACCCGGAAGAACGATGCGTCCGTCGTCCAGCTTCAAGCGAAGCAGCGCCTCGTGATAAGCGACAAGCCCCGTCGCCACGTCTACTACGGGCTGATAATGAAAAAATAGACGCTTTTGATCCAAAGATTGGGCGATAACGTTGCGCCAATACGCCCGGTGACTGATCTGAGCGCGTTCTTCGCCCGAGTGAGAGAACAAATGCCACCGTCCTCGCCCTGCTTTTTTTGCCTGATACATGGCCGCGTCGGCGTTCGCCATAAGCTCTTCCACATCCTTGCCATGTTCCGGAATCAGGGCGATACCTATGCTCGCGGAAATGCGATAGCTTCGGTCGCCGAAGCGGAAAGGCTTCTCGGTCAAGCGCTGATTGAGATCCTGAGCAAAGTACTCTGCTCCCGACCGGTCAGTACCGGTCATCAGAACGGCGAACTCATCGCCCCCCAAGCGAGCCAGAACATCCGACTTGCGTGCCCGCGCCTGCAGCTCATTGGCCAAAAGGCACAGCAGCGCATCGCCGGCAGCGTGTCCGCTGCTGTCATTGACGTCCTTGAAATGGTCCAGGTCGAACAAGAGCAGGGCCGCCGGGGTACCGTTCCGCTCCGCCTCGGCAAAACTCCGCTCCAGCTCGTCCTTGAACCAGAGCCGATTGTGGAGCCCGGTCAATGAATCGTGGTTCGCCAGCCAGCGTATACGGGATTCGGCCTGTACTCTTTCAGTAGCGTCCAAACCGATGGACAGCACGGCAATGCCGTTCTCCTGCTCCAAGCCCAAACGCGTATGCACCCATACGATATGCCGCTTGGTGCCGTCGCAGCAGGTCAGGACCGACTCGTGTTCCAGACGATGCAGCAGGTTGGAGAACAGCTTTTCGAGATTCCGGGCGATATCACTGGTTTCGTTATCGATTTCGATCAGCTCGACGAATCGGGCGTTTTTGAGCGTCTCGCCGGGACGTCCCAAGATCTGGGACGTCAATTCATTAACCGTACGAATTCTGCCGTCGCGAGTTTGAGTCAGAATCAAAACCTGGGCGTTGTCCAGCAGCCCTTGAATAAAGTCCCTCTCCGCCGCGAGGGTGTTTTGATGCTCTTCGATCTGATGAGCCAAACGGATGGACGTGGCATAGAGGATGTCGATTTCGTCTTTCCATTCGACCAGGCGGCTGAGCGTCTTTAGCCGCTCGTTGACTTTGTGATAGTTGCCGTGAGCCAGCAATGGCAATGTCGATGCAAGATGTTGAATGCGCCGTAGCGGAGCATGCAGCAATACCAACAGCAGGACTTCGGCTATGGCTAAAGACATCCCGACGACAACCAGGGCGTCCCGATTGGCCTGGTCGAGCGCCGCGGCCGAAGCGCTAGCATCCACGATGAACATAAGTTGGCCGGTCTCGCCACCCGCCAGGATGTCGTTCAGCGGCGAAGCATAAACCGTGAATTTTTTCTTCTTCCATTCCAGCCATTGGTCGGCTGTGAGCATATCCGGCCCCGGATAGTGCTCGGCGAGATTCCTCAAGAAAGGCTCCAGCTGTTGCGGATTGGACAACGCAGCAACACGCAAGCCCCAGGCTTCCAGAACCTTTTCGCCGGTTCCCGGAGAGGCCACGAGGATTGCGACAGCCGTTCCGGCACCCGCCGAAAAGTCCAGCACCAGATCGGTAATCATCTGGCTGAGAGAAAGGATGCCTACATTTCGTCCCGCAGAAAGCAACGGAACAAAAGCATGAAGGCTGCAACCCGGTTGACAGGTCAAGATTGTCATCGGCTGCTCCGTTTCGAGGACTCGGCTCAAAACGTCCTGTAACCGGTCTTGTGGAACCGCGTTCGCCATTGACGAAGACCAGCTCAGAACTGAATTACCTGCCGCATCGAACAGCTCGATCCGCTCGACGTCCAATTCGTACCGTACGCTGGAAAAAAATCCCTGCAAACGGGCAGCGGTTTGATTCTCGCGCGGCGCCGTGATGAACCGATCCAACCTACCGAGCGAAGCAAGCACCACGCCCAGGCGTTGCAAGCGGTCGGCCGAACGCTCTATAAGCTCTTTGAATTCAGTCCTAAGAGCCGCGTTGCGAACGGCTTGCTGGTTTTTGAATTGAGTCCTTAAATTCCAATGGTTCAGTGCGCCGAAAGCGACACCGAGCGTCAACAAGAGCAGACTCAACAGTACAAACCCTTTTCGGCGCAATGTCCAAAAACGGTTTGTGTCATTCCTCATTTATCCTTTCCAGCAACGGCTTCAGAAACGAAACGATACCATTACAGAAAAGAGATCCCAGTGAGGATCTCCCCCGCCTCTCAGCAAGTCGGAATTGTCGTGAGGAGAGAGCCAGGCGGTACCTTCCACGTTGTGGTATTCCGCCGCAATCAGCCAATTCCGCACAAATTCCCAGCGGACACCGACGGCAAGATCATAAGCGTAAAAGCGGTGGCGTGCTTGGCCGGTTTGCTCGGCCAAGGAACGACCGCTTCGGTCGTCACGGTCCGCATGAAAAACGTCATAGCGAAGTACGGCCGACCAGTCATCGCTCAATCGGTACTCTCCCTGTACATAAAACCCCTCCGAGGTATTCTCTATGGGAACCGGTGTAAAACCACTGCGACGGGCATCGACCCAACCGTATTCCGCAGTCAACGACCAGCGCTCTGCATTATATTGCAGAGAGAACAAAGGATATAAAGCCTGGATGTTGCCGGATGGAACTCCGCTTGCACGCGACCTGAAGTCACGGTCCAGGTCGACCACGCTGAACATGGCACGCGCCCGCCCGCCCATCCACTCATAGACGGCTCGCCCGAGAAACAAGGGACGCCCATCCATTCTACCGGGCGAGTTGAGCATGCCGGTGAGGAAATCGGTGGCATCGCCGGTATCATCCTGCGGTTCCGCGACCATGAATTCCAAATTGAAGCGATGATCGCCCCAGTTATAGCGGCTATACAGCAGTCCTCCGTCGGCCGAGATCATCGCCTGCCTGAGCCCGAGCGTGTCGAAATAAACCGACTGGGGCAGAATCACCGAAGGCCGGGTCCAGACCACATCCCGAGTGTCGTTGTATAGTCCGAACGGTATTTTGACTCGCCCCGCCCGCACGCCAAGCGTTAAAGCCGAGTCGAGAAACGTGCCGTTGTAATCCACTTGGGCAAAATCGAGCCGAAAATCCTCCCGATCGGAACCTCCGGCGTTGCGATAGAGCCCTTGAGCGGAAAACAACAGGTTTGGCAGCAATCGCACGGATCCGTTGACGCCAATTTCGGTGAAATCCAGACTGCCGCCACGGCTCGCGCCGAACACTTGATTGCTCGTGGTATAGGTAAATCCTTGACTCGCAAAACCATGCAACTGCCAGTCAATAGTGCTGAAATCCAGCGCCGCTGCCACGCCGGATACGAAAAAGCAGGCGACCGTTGCAGCCATACGCGCGATCGTTCGAGGACCGACGATCCGCATGGCCAGCGCCTTCCCTAGAAAACCCCTATTTGTCAACATATCCAATACCTCCAGGAGTCGCCCGAACCATCTCGCGCATTTCTCCGACCGTCTCGACCATATGCGGGATTAAACCTGTCCCCGAAAAAACCAGCCGGTCCCATGCCGCGCGTAGCTGGAAGGGATAGACACCCAACACTTCCTTGGAAAAACGGACATGCAGAGGATGTTTATCCGGCAGTACGAAAACACGAATTGGCGTGCCATCAGGCCAACTCGTCAATCGCATGAAGAAGATTTCGCGCAGGGTGTCAGCGGAGAGTGAATCAGCTCGCTCTTCCGCTGCATAAATTTTGGGGCTGGGCTCGCCTGCCATGACGGGCTTGCCGGCACAGCCAAGGGCAACGATTACCGCAAGTGCAAGTGATAGGAGAAAGCTAACCCACCCGCACCCGATCAGTCGGTGCAAATTTCCGGTGGATTTAGACATCATCCTCAAGCAACACCTTTTCTTGTTCTTATTCTGAAGAGAGGACCGACAATGAATTGTCGGCTTAACTTTAGCAGAGGACTGTCATCCTGGTTTTCCGACATCCTCCTGCCGAAAATGCGATAAACCGAAAAACGGCGGTTTTTCGGCTTATTTTTTCGCTATGGGAATCGAGACACGCCGATACTGCAAAAAACCAACCCTGTTAGCTGGGCTAGGCTTTCCGTTTCGCTTTAAGGAAGCTCTGAACAAGTGGATTCCGTTCATGCCCTTCGACAGGCTCAGGAGAGCGTTCGACAAGCTCACCACGAACGGAATCAATACCTTACCGTTCGTCCTGAGCCCTTCGACTCGGCTCAGGACAGGCCTGTCGAAGGACTTAATCAGAGCTTCCTTAAGGAAACTCCCGCGCATTTTTTTCCGGCGGTTCCGGGCGAACTCGGTTATTCGGTCAACGAATAGTGACACCACATCCCCCCACGCCAAGCCGATACTACGACCAAAGACAGCGTTTTTACAACAAACGGACGACTTGATCCGCGACTACTACGAACTTTTCGATCTTTATCGAAGGCGCGGCGTTACGATTCGCTCTGCCGACCTTCGGATACGTGTTCCTTCCAATCCGGCCCCATAAGCTTCCCGGATCAACCTGCTCACCATTTGCAAACAAGTAACATCGCGGTCCACGCACGAACGTTCGAAAGTAGCTTTTTTATCGGGATAGATGAGCAGTGTCAAACACGCAATATGGGTTCCGATAACTTCTTATGCACATAAGATGTTAATTGTTTTAAGATTTACCACTCGGACGGGACTCGACATCGTCGCAACATGCAATGTAGAGCGCCATTTCGATGGTGCTATTGAACATGTATCACCGCTTATAGCGGGTGTTTTCAACCTAATGCGGCCGCGGGATAGGTGTAGGTGCTTGAAATGATGGATGACGTTTTGTTGGCAACGGAATTGCATGCGGCTTTTCCCATGCGGTTTACAAATCCCCGTCCCCGATGTCCCTATTTTTAGCCGGCATTTCGGTCCTGGCTGCGCTGCTGTCCGCCCTTGCAGCACTGGTCTCGGGGCCGAACGGCTTGTTATGGCACGGAATGCTGCGATGGGTCGGGCAAGCGACTTTCCGTCCGGCGCGGACTAACGAACGACTTACCCCGGGTCGCTTTTCCCGTCTGGCGCGGACAATGCCCTTCGTTCTGTTGGGAGCATCGGGCGGGTTCGCCGTAACAGCCGGCCTCATCGCGCTCCTCGGCGGCGCCACCCGCACCGTGACGCTGCCCTTCGGTCTGCCCTGGCTGAACTGGCACTTGGCGCTGGACCCGCTAGCCGGTTTCTTCTTTTGCGTGCTCGGCATTCCTCTGATCGCCGCCAGCTTGTTCGGTCCCGGTTACGTTCGGGAATTCGAGCACGGCAAACACAAGCTTTCGGTCCTCGGTCTTTTCACCGGGCTGTTCGTTGCCGGCATGGAACTGGTACTGCTCGCCAACGACGCCTTCCTATTCATGATTGCCTGGGAATTGATGTCGGTCGCTAGTTATTTTCTGGTCGCCTACCAGCACGAGCACGCGGCCCATCGCCGCGCAGCCTTTCTCTACTTGCTGATGGCGGAAATCGGGGCGATCGCGATCATTCTGGCTTTCGGCGTCCTCGCGGGATTTTCCGGTGGATTGACGTTCGAGGCTTTGCGCAGTGCGGCGCTGAACCCATTGTGGGCGAGCATCGCCTTCGCACTGGCGCTCGCAGGCTTCGGCATGAAGGCGGGGCTCGTCCCCCTGCATACGTGGCTGCCGGAAGCCCACCCGGCCGCGCCGTCTCACGTTTCCGCTTTGATGAGCGGGGTGATGCTGAAAATCGCGATCTACGGCTTCATCCGCTTCACCTTCGATTTACTGCCGTCTCTTTTGTGGCAATGGGGCGTGCTGGTCCTCCTGATCGGATCGGCGTCAGCCGTGCTCGGGATTCTTTATGCGTTGCAGCAGCAAAACCTGAAGCGGCTTCTCGCCTACTCGTCGGTGGAAAACGTCGGCATTATTTTCACCGCTTTGGGTCTTGCGCTGATTTTCCAAAGTAGCGGACAATCCCTATTGGGAACGCTGGGGCTGGTGGCGGCGTTACTGCATTCGCTCAACCATGCCTTGTTCAAGAGCCTTCTGTTTCTCGGCGCGGGCGCCATCCTGCATCAAACCCATGAACAGAGCATTGAGAACATGGGCGGTCTCATCCACCGCATGCCGAAACTGGCGGCCTTGTTTTTGATCGGCACGCTGAGCATCTCCGCCCTGCCGCCTTTCAACGGCTTCGTTTCCGAATGGCTGATATTCCAAACGGCCTTGCAGGCCGGCAGCATCCAAAGCGGCATACTCCGCAGCCTGATTCCGACTGCCAGCGCGGTGTTGGCACTGACCTCCGCATTGGCGGCCACTTGTTTCGTCAAGGTGTACGGCGTGGCTTTCCTGGGGCTTCCCCGCTCCCGCCACATCGCTCGCGCCCGTGAGATCCGCCACCCCGGCATGCTGGCGGGGCCGGCTTTACTCGCCGCCTGCTGTGTGCTGTTCGGCGTTTTGCCGATGCCCCTCATCAACGCGCTAGGCGCTTTGACGCAATCCTTGACCGGATTTGTGCTGCCGAACATCTCGGCCCTCGGCTGGCTATGGCTGACGCCAGTGTCGCCGGAGGTGGCGGCGTATTCGCCGGCGCTAGTCCTCCTGGGCACCGTGGCGGTGGGCTGGCTATGCTATTACCTCCTTTACCGCCGCACCGGTCTTGAGCCGCGCCGGGCCGAACCCTGGGACTGCGGTTTCGGTGGATTGACTCCTCGTACCCAATACACCTCAGGCTCATTCAGCATGCCGATACGCCGCATTTTCGAGCCGGTGTTCGATACCCGCGAGACGGTCGAAGAACAAACCGAAGGACCTGCGAGCACACGCGTGACGGGGCTTCGATATCAATTCCAGGTGTTGGATCGCGCCTGGGCGGTTCTGTACGAGCCGTCGGGACGGGCCGTCACCCGATTGGCCCGCTGGGTCGGGCGCGTGCAGACCGGCAATATCCGCACTTATCTCGGGTACGCTTTTTTTACCCTGATCATTCTGCTGTGGGTGGTGAGCTGATGGCCTGGTTGATGGCAATACTTCAGACTCTGCTTTTCATCGCCTTGGCGCCCTTGCTTTCCGGCTGGATCAAGCGGGTCAAGTGCCGGCTGCAAAACCGGAAGGCCCCTTCTCTGTTCCAGCCTTACCGGGATCTGCGGAAGCTCTACCGGAAGCAGCCCATCGTGCCGCATCCAGCCTCGTGGATCTTCCGTGCCGCCCCCTACATCGTCTTCGCATCCACCGTGCTGGCGGCGGCCACTGTCCCCCTGGCGGCGATTCATTTGCCCACGGCGCGCATCGCCGATGTCATCGTGTTGGTGGGGTTTTTCGCCCTCGGCCGGATGTTCCTGGTGCTGGCCGGCATGGACGTCGGCACCGCCTTCGGCGGCATGGGTTCGTCGCGCGAGATGACGATTTCCTCTCTGGCCGAGCCCGCCATGCTCATGGCGGTGTTCACCCTGGCCATGAGCGCGCATACCACCAATCTGTCCCAAGCCGTGAACTTCGTGCTCGACACCGGACTGGTGCTGCGCCCGTCCTTCGTATTCGCCCTCGGGGGGTTGATGCTGGTGGCGATCGCCGAGACGGGACGCATTCCCGTGGACAACCCTGCCACCCACCTGGAGCTGACCATGATCCACGAGGCCATGATCCTGGAATACAGCGGTCGCTGGCTGGCTCTGATCGAGTGGGCATCCCAGATCAAACTCATGCTCTATGGCGTTCTCATCGCCAACATCTTCTTTCCGTGGGGGATCGCCCAAACCTTCACTGTGAATGCGCTGGCATTAGGTCTCGGAGTAATTACCCTAAAGCTCGCCGTACTGGCGGTCATGCTGGCCGTTTCCGAGGTGCTGTTCGCCAAGATGCGTATTTTTCGGGTGCAGGAGTATTTGAGCTTCGCCTACCTTCTCAGCGTTCTCGGCATGCTCAGCCACATCATTCTGGAGGCGGCTCGCTAATGGATTTCGCCGAACTCAGCCTGTACAGCCAAGCAGTCCTGCTGCTGGCGGGACTCATCGCGCTGACCTCGTTCCTGATGCTCGGCCAGTCCCGATTGGTCAGACTGGTCCTGGTATTCGCCATCCAGGGCATCCTGCTCGCCGCGACCACGGCCATGGTCGCCGGCGTCCTGGATTTTCCCCATCTTTACATTTCGGCGGGTTTGAGCTTTCTGCTCAAAGGCATACTCATCCCTGTCATGCTGCACCGGATGATCTATCGCTTGGGACTGCACCGTGAACTCGACACGATCGAGCATCCGGCGAGGGTAATGATGGGCGGGGCATTCCTGGTGGTCTTCAGTTATTACGTGAGTCTTCCCGTCGTCGCCCATTCGCCCCTGGTGACGCTCAACGCCATTGCTGTGAGCCTGGCCGTCGTCCTCTTGGGCATGCTGCTGATGATCACCCGGCGGCAGGCGGTGGCTCATGTGGTCGGCTTCATGTCCATCGAGAACGGATTGTTCTTCGCGGCCGTGGTGTCCACCTACGGCATGCCGATGGTGGTGGAATTGGGGATCGCGGCCGATGTCCTGGTCGCCGCGGTCGTTTTCGGCGTGTTCTTCTTCCAGATCCGCGAGAGTATCGACTCTCTCGACGTGGATCGGCTCAGCAAGCTAACCGAGGTAGATAAGCCATGATCGCGGCCTATCTCGTTCTGGTGATTCCTCTGGCTGGCATGGCGATTCTCGGACTTCTGGCAGACAGCCGGCGGGCGGGACGCATCAATGTGCACTGTAATGCCTGGGCCTTGGCGGCTTCGATCTGGCTCGCCATCGACGTGCTGGTTCACGGCCCCCGATTGTCTTCGGGTCAGCTTCTCTACATCGACTCCTTCAACGTCTATCTGATCGTGCTTACCGCTTTCGTGGGGCTGACCACGTCCATCTTCTCCGGCCCCTACATGGCTCACGAACTGGAAACCGGGCGCGTCAACGTCAAGCGCCTGCGGCTGTACTATGCGATGTATCAGGGCTTCATGTTGGCCATGTACCTGGTGTTGACGACCAACAACATGGGCGTCCTCTGGGTGGCGATGGAAGGCGCGACCCTGGCCACGGTGCTGCTGGTCAGCCTGTACCGCACGCCCGAGTCGGTGGAAGCGGCCTGGAAGTATTTCATCCTGTGCGGCGTGGGGATTGCCCTCGCCCTGTTCGGCACGGTGCTGCTTTATTTCGCCGCCGAACAAAAACTGGGCATAGGCGGCAACGCGCTGCTATGGACGGTACTGCACGTGAACGCCGGCGCGCTCGAACCCAATATCATGAGACTGGCCTTCGTGTTCCTGCTGGTGGGTTACGGCACCAAAATCGGCCTCGTGCCCCTGCACAACTGGCTGCCGGATGCCCATTCCGAAGGCCCGACCCCGATGTCGGCCATCCTCTCGGGGCTATTGCTCAACGACGCCTTGTACGCGGTGGTGCGTTGCAAGATGCTGGTGGACGGCTCCCTCGGCACCCAGGTCGCCGGTTATCTGATGATGGGCTTCGGCCTCCTGTCCTTTCTGGTGGCGGCCCTGTTTCTGCACCGGCAGACCGACATCAAGCGCCTGTTCAGCTATTCCTCCATCGAGCACATGGGACTCATGACCTTCGCCTTCGGCATCGGCAGCCCTTGGGCCACCTTCGCCGCCCTGTTCCACATGACCACCCATTCGCTGACCAAATCGGCGATCTTCGTCACCGTGGGACATGCCGCCCAGCTCGCCGGCACCCAGCGCATGGACCGGATTCGCGGCCTGATCCTGACCCAGCCCGCCATCGGCTGGGGGCTTCTTATCGGCACCGTGGCCATCGCCGGGTTTCCGCCCTTCGGCGTGTTCGCCAGCGAATTCCTGGTGCTCATCGCCACCATGCGCGATTACCCCTGGCTGACGCCTTTGCTTCTGATCGGCATCGGCGTCGCCTTTGCCGGCCTGTTCCGGCATTTGCAACTCATGGTCTACGGGGACGTCCCGGAGGGCCAAAAGCCCATCCCGGCCAATTTGTTGCCGGTAATGATCCACCTGGCTCTGGTGCTCTGGCTCGGACTATCCATTCCGGGCTTCTTGGGCGATTGGTTCAGCCAGGCCACTCAACTCATTTCAGGAGCATCACCCCTTTGAAACGGATTCCTCAGTCAATTCGAAGCAGTGTGACCGATCTCGCCGAGAACTGGCGAACCGATGCGGTCTCCGGCTTTCTGGTCTTCCTAATCGCCCTGCCTTTGTGCTTCGGCATCGCCATGGCTTCCGGATTTCCCCCGATGGCGGGTATCCTCAGCGCCGTTATCGGAGGCTTTGTCGTCTCCCGGATCGGCGGCGCCCGCCTGACGATCACGGGCCCTGCCGCCGGGCTGATCACCGTCTTGTTCACCGCGGTTCATACCCTGGGCGAAGGCGATCTCTTCGCCGGCTACCGCTACACCCTGGCCGCGATCGTCGTGGCGGGCATTCTGCAATTCCTGCTGGGCATTTTCAGGGCGGGACGGCTGGCGACTTTCTTTCCGGCCGCCATTGCCCACGGTACGCTGGCCGCCATCGGCATCATGATTATCGCGAGGCAAATCCATATCCTGGTCGGCGCCGGACCCGCCGTCGAAACGCCCGTGCAGAGTCTGGCGCATATTCCCCAAAGCCTTCTTCATTACAATCCGGAAATCTTCCTGATCGGCGGCATCGGCCTTCTGATCATGTTTGCCTGGCCGCTGCTGGGAAACAAAGGTTTCGGCAGGGTTCCCGCGCCCATTCTGGTCGTTCTGAGCGGGTTCATACTGGGGCGGGCGTTCGATTTGAACCAGGCTGAGCTTTATCTCCTTTCCGAGGGTCCCGAAAATGAAGCCTGGCACCGGCATGTCTTTGTGAATACTCCGCAATTTCTCGCCGATATTCCGGATAGCTTCTTGGACAGCCTAGTCTTCGCCGATTTTTCAAAAATCGGGACGCTCGCCTTTTGGAATGCCGTTTTGAGTCTCTGGCTGATCGGCAGTCTCGAAACCTTGCTGGTCGCCTCCGCGGTGGATCGTCTCGATCCGGAGCACCGCCGCTCCGATCTCGATCGGGATCTTACCGCCATCGGCGTCGGCAACACGCTATCGGGATTGATCGGCGGCATGCCCATGATTGCCGAGATCGTCCGCAGCTCCGCCAACGTCGGTTACGGCGCGCGCAGCAGTTGGTCGAATTTCTTCCACGGCCTCTTTCTGCTGTTGTTCGTGGCCTTGTTCCCGCGTCTCATCCGCGATATTCCGCTGGCATCGCTCGCGGCTTTGCTGGTCTACGCCGGGTATCGACTCGCTTCGCCCAAGGCGTTCGCCAAGACGCTCGATATCGGCTTCGAACAGCTCGCGTTGTTCATCATTACCATCGTGGGCATTTTGACTACAGACCTCCTGATCGGGGTTGCCATCGGCATTGCGGCCAAGTTGCTGATACACCGCTGGCAAGGCGTGAAACTCGGGAATCTGTTCCAGCTCTCCTATCGGATCATGCGGGACACGAACGGCTTCCGGATCAAGCTCAACGGTGCGGCCATCTTTTCCAATTTTCTGGCCCTGAAGGATGAGCTGGCCGAACTGCCGGCCGGCGAAACCATCGTTTTCGATCTGACCTACGCATCCCTGGTCGACCATACCGTCATGGAGTTCATCGAACACTTCCGTCACGACTATATTGCGGCAGGCGGCCGGTGCGAAGTTCATGGCCTGGAGCGATACGACGCCTATTCGGATCATCCGCTGGCGGCGCGCCGCCGCAAGCTATTCAACTGGAGAGCCGGCCGCGGTGAATCAGTCTAAGGAATTCGTCTCGAAGAATTCCGGCCGGCAGGAGTCGATCATTACGGAAAACCTCGACGCGCGTGCAATGCTCGATGCGGCCCTACTTTCGGAAGGCGTGAAAATCCTGCCGATCACGCCCAGTCCGTTGCTGCCGGCCGACTTGACCGAGATCGAAAGCGAAGACTGGGGCAAAACCGCGCAGCAAGCGAGCGCGCAGAACTGGCGCTGGGCCGGGGCATGGGCGGAAGACCGCGGCTCCGACCTGGCAATGAATGCCTGCCTCGAGAAGGAAGGGCGCTACCTGATCCTCCGAACCTATCTGCCGCCGGACGAACCCAGCCTGCCTTCGCATGCGCCATATTACTGGGCGGCGGATCGGGCGGAGCGGCATATCCGGGATCTGTTCGGCATCCGTTTCATCGACCACCCGGACCCCAAGCGCTGGATTCGCCATCAGGCCTGGGACGAAAACGCCTATCCCTTGCGGAAAAACTTCCCGGCCGACGGACAACCGCCGCCTTCGACGCCACCGGACAGCAACTACCCTTTCCTCAAGGCCCATGGCGCGAGCGTCTACGAAATTCCGGTCGGCCCGGTCCATGCGGGAATCATCGAGCCCGGCCATTTCCGCTTCCAGGCGGTGGGGGAAACCATCCTGCACCTGGAGGAACGACTCGGTTATGTACACAAGGGCATCGAGAAAATCGCCGAAGGACGTGATCCGTTAGGACTCGTCAAGCTGGCCGGGCGAGTATCGGGCGATACGCCAATCGGTCATAGCTGGACCGCCTGCATGGCGATGGAGCGCGCGGCCAAGGTCGAAATTCCCCTGCGCGCGGCTTATATCCGCGGCATCCTGGCGGAACGCGAGCGGGTGATCAATCATCTGTGGGACTTGGCTGCATTGTGCAACGACGTGGGATTCGCCGCGGGCTACTATCAGTTCGGCCGTTTGCGCGAGCTATGGCTTAGGGAAAATCGGGCGTTGTTCGGCCATCGTTTGATGATGAATACATTGGTTCCGGGCGGCGTATCCGTGGATGTCCCGCCGGATGCGGCTGGTCGCATGCAGGATTCGACTGCATCGCTGCGACGGGAACTGGACGAACTGCTGCCCATACTCGACGCCAACTCGTCGCTGGAAGACCGGTTCCTGACCACCGGCGTGCTGTCCGGCGAACTGGCTTCTGCTCTTGGCGCTTTGGGCTACCTGGGCCGGGCGAGCGGACAGCGGTTCGACGTGCGCCGCGATGTCCCCTACTCCCCTTACGAAAGTCTGAAGGTACGTGTGCCAGTGGAAGTCCAGGGTGATGTGGCCTCGAGATTCTGGGTCCGTTATAAGGAACTGCGCGCCGCACTGCGCTTGATCGAGCAAATGCTGGCCGGCCTCCCTTCCGGGGACCTTGTCTCGGAATGGCGAACACCGAAGGAAGGCGCCGAAGGCTTCGGTGCCGTGGAAGGCTGGCGAGGCGAAATTCTCTGCTACGTCCGTTTCGGCGCGGGCGGCCGCATAAGCCGCTATTACCCGCGCGATCCCAGCGTCATCAATTGGCCGGCCCTGGAAAAACTCGTGCTCGGCAACATCGTGCCGGATTTTCCGGTCTGCAATAAATCGGTCAACGGATCTTATTCCGGTCATGATCTTTGAGATAGGTATCAGCTTTGAGCCGTCAGCAGTCAGTTTTCAGCTGATGGCTGACGGCCACGGCTGATGGCTGACAGCTTTCTCCTGGAGGTTTCGATGTTACGACTGTATGGCAAAATTTTTCGAACCGGAGTGCTAACGGAGGGCATTCCGCCAGCCTCAAAAGACGAGGCCGTCGAACGCGAGGGCGCCAGGCTCAAGGCAGTGATCGACAAACGTTTTCGGGGCAGCCTGTCCATCCGCCAGGTGGATGCCGGCTCCTGTAACGGCTGCGAATTGGAAATCCACGCCCTCAACAATGTTTATTACGACGTTGAGCGTTTCGGCGTGCATTTCGTCGCTTCTCCGCGCCATGCCGATATCCTGATGGTGACGGGGCCGGTCTCGCGCCATATGGAAGCCGCTTTGAAACGAACCTACGAGGCGACGGCCGATCCCAAATGGGTGATCGCCGTGGGCGACTGCGGGGTCTGCGGCGGCGAGTTCGGCGTGTCCTATGCCAGTTGCGGCGCGATTTCCAATGTAATCCCGGTGGATCTCGCCATTGCCGGGTGTCCACCAACCCCGATCGATTTGCTGCGCGGTTTGTTATCCTTATTATCGGATTCCGTAACGAACCAAGCACACGGATAACGACTCGAAAAGGAAGGGTTCCGAATCATGCCGCTGTCGTCATGAGCTTACTGGGCAATATTATTTGGCTGATCTTCGGTGGTTTGATCACCGGGTTGGGATATGTGATCGGGGGAATAGGCCTCTGCCTTACCCTGATCGGCATACCCTTCGGCGTTCAGTCGATCAAGCTCGGGTTTGCCGTATTCGCGCCGTTCGGCAAAGAGGTGGTGGAACTCGACGGCGCGAACAACCCTTTGCGGATCATCTTCAACCTGATCTGGCTGCTACTTTTCGGCTGGGAAATTGCGCTCGCGAACCTTGCCAGCGCAGCCGTACTGGCCGTCACCATCATCGGCATTCCTTTCGCCTTGCAGCACATCAAGCTGATTCCGTTATCGCTGTTTCCCTTCGGGCGGGACTTCCGGCCGATTCAGTCCTAGAGCATTTTCCGATTCGGTGTCAGAGAGCCCGATAGGTAGGTCGGCAATCCCTTCCCAATCGCAAACGGTCGCTTTAGTCGCGACCCTTCCAATCGCAAAACGGCCGTCCTGGGAGCGCCAGGACGCCCCTTCCAACAAAATCCTTTGCCGAGCCGATACGTCGGCAAGGGATTGCCGACCTACGTTCTTCCCACCCGACACGAAGCCGTACACCGAGATGAAAAACGCTCTAGCCTGCCGTGAATCTGGCGCCCCTCAGACTCGAGTCCGAGCGGGCGTTACGCCGTATTCGAACGGACTGCATCGACCTCGTCGGCATCGTCGAAAAAACGCGGCAGGTGTATCGAAAACTCCGAACCCCGGCCGGGGCCGGCACTATGGGCCTCGACTTCTCCCCCATGCATCTCCACCAATCGCTTGACCAAAGTGAGCCCAATGCCCAAGCCGCCTTGAGCGTGCGCAAGACTTTGATCGGCCTGGCTAAAAAGGTCGAAGACATGAGGCAGAAGCTCTTCCGGTATGCCGACGCCGTTATCCCTGACGCGGATGCTCACGCGGGACTCAGACGCTTCGACCGCCAGCCATATCTTTCCGCCTACATCCGTATATTTGGCGGCATTATTGAGCAGATTCGAAATGACCTGCGCCAATCGTACCCGGTCGCCTTTAACCTGGAGATGACGGTCCGGCATCGTCACCAGGAGATCATGATCGCGCGCTTCGATCAGAGGCCGGCTGGCCTCGACGGCTTGATCGATGACCGTCGCGAGATCCAGAGTCGTCGGGTGCAGGCTGATCTTTCCCTGAACGATGCGGGACACGTCGAGCAAGTCGTCGACCAGCCGAGCCAGATGATCGACTTGGCGATCGATGATGTCGCGCGCCCATCGAAGCCTCGTCTCGTCCGGCTCGAGTTTTCGCATGACCTGCACGGCATTCCGGATGGGTGCTAGCGGATTCCTGAGTTCATGGCCCAGCATCGCGAGAAATTCGTCTTTGCGGCGGTTGGCGTCACGCAACGCCTCTTCGGATCGGGCGAGTTTTTCGGTGCGCTCTCTCACCCGCTGTTCCAGTTTTTCGCAAGACTCCTGCAACTCGCGCTGCACCCTTCGTCTTTCCGCGATCTGACCGGACAATTCCTGATTGACCGCCTTTTGCCGATCCCTTGCCGAAGTGAGATCGCTCAAAAGGTCCAGATTATCGAAACGAAGCCGCAAGGATTCCGCCACGGTCGCGTACAAGCGCTCGGAAATCATCCACATCATGGCTACGAAGAGCACTAACATCGCTCCCATCGCGATATGGACATCTCCGCCGTGGCGTAGTATCTGCGCCGTATACGGAAGCAGTGCCGGCAGCAGAAAGACCAGAAAAGCGTGACGGAACGAAGATAAGGTCGACATCGCTCCCGCGACCATTCCGCCGAGCACGAAACCGAGAAATATCTGGTGCACATAACTGTGCTCGACGAAAAGGAAAAATCCTGCCAAGCCCCACAGCGCCCCGTTGGCGGCGACGCCGAGCAAGAAAAATCGGGCCCAGCGAGGTGCATCGGTGCTCGTCGGATTAGCTTGCGCATAGGCGCGGAGCAGGCCGTAACGAACCAACACGAGAGCGCCGACGGCCAATAGCCAAGCGATTGCCAACGGTCGGGAAACCTCTCGCCAGAGAATGAGGACCAGGATCGCGGCGTTGGCCGCCGTGGCGATCAAAGCCGACGGAAGCTGTTGATACAGAAGCTTGATCTGCGACGCTCGCATTTCATCCGCATGGATGGAATTTCTCTCCTTCCCAGCGAGACGGGAGCGACGGAAGCGATCAGGAATTCTCATACCCGATATCCGAATTGGACTTTAAGCACGCCTGCACCGGTCACCGCAAAATCTCGAGCGAACAGAAGGCTGGTCCACCATTCTCGAAGCCGCCCTCGCCAGAGGGGTACACGTGTTACCGCTCGCCGACGATTTCCGCATGGCGACTCCCTCGCAGCACTGTGTCAATGCAATCCGGTCTGAAAGAGCGAGGGCAGAGCGAACATCGATCGGTGGCAACTCCGGACGGTGGAAATTCTCGAACGGATTCCAATAAGACACCTTGGGGTCTCGAAAAATCCAGCAAAGAGTGCACCACAACGGCGTATCCCGAGAGGATACTCTACCTTCGCGACGTTCGCGCGATCAATCCAGCCGCTTCTTGAATCGCAGCATGGCGACGCCCAGAGTGATGAGCATGAACGCCATCAAAGCCGACATTTCGGACAGCAGTTCCGACAATTCCGCGCCGCGCAGCATGATACCCCGGATCAGCCGGACGAAATGGGTCAGCGGAAGCAATTCGGCAATATATTGTGCCGCCCTGGGCATGCCGTCGAAGGGAAACATGAAGCCCGAAATAAGTATCGAGGGCAAGAAAAAGAAAAAAGTGGTCTGCATCGCCTGAAACTGCGTCCGGGCCAATGTCGAAATCACCAATCCCATCGTTAAGTTGGCCGCGATAAACACCAATGCGGCCAGATAAATATCGATCATTCGGCCTTGAATCGGCACGTGGAACAGCAGAACGCCGAGCAAAAGTATCAGGCTCACTTGGATCAATCCGATGATGACGTAGGGAATGATCTTCCCCACCATGAGCTCCAGATTTCTTACCGGCGTATTGATGAGCAGTTCGAGATTGCCGCGCTCACGCTCCCGCACGATGGCCACCGCGGTGAACAGCACCATGGTCATCGTCAGAATGACTCCCATCAAGCCGGGCACGATATTGACGGCCGAGCGCCGTTCCGGGTTGTAATAATTGCGGATCTCGAACAAAGGCACCTCAGTGGTCTGCCTGGGCGCCGTATCGTAGCGCAAGCTCATTCCGGTAAGCTGACGCGCGGCAGCCAGGATCAGAGGGTCGGACCCGTCTATCATGAGCTGGGCGGCCGGTCTGTCACGCCTTGCCAGACGCTGCCCGAAATCCGAAGGAATGAAAATCCCGACCGAGATTTCACCTCGCCGAAGCAGGGTTTCCAATTGTTCCGGCGTTTCTACCCGCCGGGTAATGTCGACGACTTGAGATGCTTGCGCGTCGGCGGCCAGAATGCGGGAAAACTGCGTGTTGGCGTGATCGGCCACGCCGGCGCTCAAATGGCGCACATCGGTATTGATGGCGAAACCGAACAGCGTGATCTGCAACAGCGGAATGCCGACGATCATGCCGAACGTCAGCCGGTCGCGCCTGAGCTGGCGGACCTCCTTCCGCAGGATGGCAAAAAGTCGCAGCAGACCTTTCACGCTTGCGCTTTGAGATAGCGGCCCTGGGTGGCGGCGACGAAGACGTCTTCGAGGTTCGGGTGGGTCAACCGGGCATCGAATTGAAGCCGCTGCCCGATGAGACCCGTACGGATTAGCGCCAGCGGATCGGCAACGGATCGGTCTAGCAGCACCCGCAGGCGCATGCCGAGCTGGGTCACGCTGAGCACGCCGGGCAAATCCGTCAGCAGCCGCCGCACGGTCCTCGAATCGCCGGTTTCCATTTCCACGACGCTGGCGTCGATGCGCCTTTCCAACTCCTGCGGCGCGCCATCCGCGACCACCCGACCGCGGTCCAGGATTGCGAGGCCATGGCAGCGCTCCGCTTCGTCCATGTAGTGGGTGGACACCAAAATCGTCGTCCCCTTGTCGCAAAGCTCGAACAGGCTTTCCCAGAAATCGCGCCGGCTCTGCGGATCGACCGCGCTGGTCGGTTCGTCCAAAAACAGCAGTTCCGGCTCGTGCACCGTCACCGCCGCTAGCGCGAGGCGTTGCTTTTGGCCTCCGCTGAGTGTCCCGGCCCGCTGCCGCTCACGGTCCGCGAGATTGTATTTATCGAGCAATTGGCCGATGCGCTGCCGGGCGGACCTACGCGGCAGACTGTAGACATCGGCCATGAACTCCAGGTTTTCCCGGACCGTGAGATCTTCGTAAAGCGAGAAACGCTGGGTCATGTAGCCGATTTTTCGCTTGATGGCTTCGGCTTCGCCGGGAATACGATGCCCCAAGACTTCGGCCTCACCCTCCGACGGCGTCAGCAGACCGCACAGCATGCGGATCGTGGTCGATTTGCCGGAGCCGTTCGGTCCGAGAAATCCGTAGATCGTGGCGCGGGAAATGGCGAGATCGACGTGATCGACGGCGATGACGGTACCGAAACGGCGCGTCAGCCCGCGCGCCGTGATCGCATAGTCGCCGCTCATGGCCGCTCGGACCGCCCAACGGCCGAGAGTTCAGCCTCGACCGGAAGCCCGGCCGGCACGTTTCGGACCGTTTCGCTCAGATAGATTTTCGCGACATAGCTTAGACGCCGCCGGTCGCGCTCGGTCAGGGCGAAGAAGGGCGTAAAGACGGGATCCGAACTCACCATGCGAACGGTGCCTTGAAACGGCTCGGCGACACCGTCCAGCCAAACCCGGGCGGCGTCTCCGGGCATGACGGATACACGGATCGGTTCCGGAATGTAGACCCGTGCATAGGGCGCAGCACCGGAGAGCAGCACGGCCAGCACGGCGCCGACTTGCGGCTGATTTCCGAGCTTGAGCGGCAGGCTGTCAAGACGCCCCGCCACAGGCGCCCGCACGGTCAGGCGTTCCAGATTGGTTTCGGCGACTTGCACGGCCGCCTCGGCGGAGGCCAGCGCCTGGCGCGCTTGCTCCACTTCTTCCACACGGGTGCCGGCCTTGAGCTCCTCGAGTACGGCCGAAGCCGAGTCGCGCTCGGCAAGAGCGGCTTTAAACTCCCGTCTTGCCCGGTCCACCTCGTCCGGACTGACGAGCTTACGGGGCAGCAACTCGTTCACCCGCTCGAATTCGCGACGGCGTACTTCGTACACCTGATGGGCGCCTTCGAACCGGGCCTTTGCCTCCCGGATGCGCTCGATCCGGGGTCCCCTTTCCAGTTCCTGTAACCGGGCGGCAGCCCGATCCCGCGCCGCCGCCGCCTCGTTCAGCCGAGCCTGTTGCCGTGCCGGATCGAGGCGCACCAGAACTTGCCCCGATTCGACCCAGTCGCCTTCTTCGGCCGGAATTTCGACGATAGGCTCCGATACTTCGGCAATCAACTCCACTCGATCCCATTCCAGAATGCCGACCACGCGGCGGCTCGATTGGTCCTGTCCGCAACCGAGAAGCAGCAGCGCCGCCGCAAGGACTGAAGCATTGTAAATTGGGCGTATCATTCGCTCATGGTAACCGCTTTCGGCCATGTTCAGCCATCGAGCAAGATCGAAAGCGAATCGGAAGCCGACAGCTCTCCCGTTTCCCCGGTCTAAGCCGTATCATTCCACCATCATCGACATAAGGCTCGACCACGATGCGCGAACACACACCAAACACCGTCTACCTCAAAGACTACACGCCGCCGGACTATCTCATCGAAACCGTCGATCTTTTTTTCGAATTGGACGAGGAAAACACTCGCGTCACCGCCAAGCTTCGGGTGCGGCGGAATCCGGAATCGCCGCGCGAGCACCGGGAACTCGAACTGAACGGCGAACAGCTCTTGCTCGAATCGATCCGGCTGAACGGCCGCAATTTAAGCGCCCCCGAGTATCGTCTGACCGAAGAGACCCTGGTTCTCCCCAGCGTTCCGGACCGTCCGTTCGATCTCGAAATCGTCACCCGCATCAACCCCAAAGCGAACACCGCCTTGGAAGGGCTTTATCTCTCCAAGGACATGCTCTGCACTCAGTGCGAAGCCCAAGGGTTCAGGAAGATCACGTATTTCCCCGACCGCCCGGACGTGATGGCCAAATACACGACGACCCTGGTCGCGGACAAATCGCGTTATCCGGTGCTGCTGTCCAACGGCAACCGCATCGCGACCGGCGAGCTGAAGAACGGCCGCCATTGGGTGAAATGGGAGGACCCCTTCAAGAAACCATCCTATCTGTTCGCGCTGGTCGCGGGACGGCTGGAATGCCTCGAAGACTGTTACGTGACGGGCTCCGGCAAGGAAGTCACCTTGCAGATCTTCGTCGAAAAGCACGACCTCGACAAATGCGATCACGCCATGCAATCCCTCAAGAACGCCATGCGCTGGGACGAGGAGAACTACGGGCGGGAATACGACCTGGACCTGTACATGATCGTGGCGGTAGGTCATTTCAACATGGGCGCCATGGAAAACAAGGGGCTCAACATCTTCAACACCAAGTACGTTCTGGCCCGGCCGGACACCGCTACGGACGCCGACTACGAGCATATCGAGGGCGTCATCGGCCATGAGTACTTCCATAACTGGACCGGCAACCGCATCACCTGCCGGGATTGGTTCCAGCTCAGCCTCAAGGAAGGCTTGACCGTGTTCCGCGACCAGGAGTTCAGCGCCGACCGGACTTCCCGAGCCGTCAAACGCATCGACGAGGTCAACATGCTGCGCACCCGGCAATTCGCGGAGGACGCGGGCCCCCTCGCCCATCCCGTGCGACCCGAGTCGTATATCGAAATCAATAATTTCTATACCTTGACCGTCTACGAAAAAGGCGCCGAAGTGGTCCGCATGATCCAAACGCTGCTCGGCAAGGACGGCTTCCGCAACGGCACGGATCTCTATTTCCAGCGCCATGACGGACAAGCGGTGACCTGCGACGACTTCGTCAGGTGCATGGAGGACGGCAACGGCGTCGATCTCACGCAGTTCCGCCGCTGGTACAGCCAGGCCGGAACGCCCGAAGTGCGTATCGCCGCCGATTACGATGCGGAAACCCAAGCTCTCAATCTTACCGTGAGGCAAAGCTGCCCGCCCACGCCGGGCCAACCGGTAAAGACCCCGTTCCACATTCCTTTGGCAATAGGCCTGCTGGCGCCGGACGGCACGGAGCTGCCCTTGCAGCTCGAGGGCGAATCCGAGCCGCATCGGCAGAAAACCCGGGTGCTGGACGTAAAGGAATCCGAACAGCGCTTCCGCTTCGTCGGTCTGCCGGAAAAACCCGTGGTCTCCGCCCTGCGAGGATTTTCCGCACCGGTCCGGCTGCATCTGAAACGCGGCTACCAGGAACTCGCTTTTCTTTTCTCCCGCGATCCCGACCCTTTCAACCGCTGGGACGCCGGACAACAGTTGGCCACCCAGGTGATCCTCGATCTCGTCGGCCAATTCTCCAAGGGAGAGACGCCGGAAACCGTCGATAGCCATCTCACCGAGGCCTATCGGCAGGTGATTTCCGATCACTGGCCCGATTTGTCCTATCTGGCGTTGCTATTGACCCTGCCGTCCGAGGAATACATCAGCGCATCGATGAAGGTGATCGATCCCGATGCCGTTCACCAAGCCCGGCAAACCGTAAAACGGGCGCTGGCTCGCACCTTGGAACAGGAATTCCGCCGCCTGTATCAGACACATCATCTCGACGAGGCCGGCCGCTTCGACGCCGAGGCCGTCGGCCGGCGCCGGCTGAAGAACGTCTGTCTCGCTTACCTAGGCGAGCTGGAGACCGAAGAAGCTTATCGCCTCAGCGTCCGGCAGTTCCGCGATGCGCGCACGATGACCGATCAAATCTCGGCGTTATCGACGATCGTGAACAGCCGCAATCCGGAAAAAACCGATTGTCTGGCCGAGTTCTACGAGCATTGGCGGGAAGAAGACCTGGTGATCGACAAGTGGTTTACCCTGCAGGCCACCTGCCGTCTACCTGGAACATTGGATCGGGTCAAAGAATTGCTTTCGCATCCCGCTTTCGACTTGAAAACCCCAAACCGGGTTCGTTCGCTGATTGGCGCGTTTTCCCAGGCCAACCCGGTCAATTTCCACGTCCGCGACGGCGCGGGCTACGCGTTTCTCGCCGACCATGTCATCGCCTTGAATGCCTTGAATCCGCAAGTGGCCGCCCGAATGCTGACGGCCTTGACGCCATGGCGGCGCTACGACACGGAGCGGCAGCAATCGATGCGCCAGCAACTTCAGCGGATCGCCGGAATCGAGAATGTTTCGAAGGATGTCTACGAGGTAGCGATGAAGACTCTGTCCTGAGCAGTCCGACGGATAATCCGGAGGAAAAAGCACTAAAAAAGCGTTGCGCTTGAAATGAGCATCGAGGTCTCGTATACCGGTTGCGGTTGCAAGGCCCCTTGCAGCTCGTTTTTCGACTGCTCAAAAACTAGCAACGTAGAATGGGCACGGTTAACCGCTCATCCTACGTTGCATTTGGCTGCCTAATACGCTTGGTGATAGGGTCGGGACCGGTAAAGCAGCTCGTGCCGGCCTTTATCGGTAAGAGGAGTTGGTGGAATCCTCGGCTATGGCCTTGGCGGCCGTGGCGTATTTGTCGTGCTCGCTTCCTTTGACCATCATCAAAGTGATCGCGACTGCGATGATGACACCGCCAATGTAGAACCAGAAGTAGTCTTTCTCTTTTTCCATTACGGCTTCCTCAGAATAGTTTTTTGCGAATGATTGTTTTTATTACTGCGCCGGAATTGGCGCGCGGGTATACAGTAACCAATGGAAATTCTGCGTTTCTTGATTTAAATCAAAAAAGGCCGAGATTGGCGGAGGCCTGTCACAGTACACGTCCGCACCACGTCGATTTTTCCGGTACGCCGGCATTCCTAGGCGATCTGCAAACCGTGATGCAACCATGACGCCGTACCGCACCAAGCCTCTTCCGATCGAAGGACTACCGCCCGGCATCCCTTACATCATCGGCAACGAGGCGGCGGAGCGATTCAGTTATTACGGCATGCGTGCGGTGCTGGTGGTGTTCATGAGCCAATACCTGATGAGCCCTGCGGGTTATCCAGATCCTATGAGCGAAGAGGAAGCCAAGGGCTATTTTCACTTATTCGTCTCGGCCACTTATTTCACCCCGATCCTGGGGGCGCTGCTCGCCGACGGGTGGCTCGGAAAATACCGCACGATCATCGTGCTGTCGCTGGTTTATTGCTTGGGGCACTTGGCCCTCGCACTGGACGACACCCGCACCGGGCTCCTGATCGGACAAAGCTTGATCGCATTGGGCGCGGGCGGCATCAAGCCTTGCGTTTCCGCCCACGTCGGCGATCAATTCGCGAAAACCAACCGGCATTTGCTCAGCCGGGTTTATAGCTGGTTTTATTTCGCCCTCAATTTCGGCGCATTCACATCGATGCTGGTGACGCCTTGGTTGCTGGAGCACTACGGTGCCTCGACAGCGTTCGCGCTGCCGGGAGTCCTGATGCTCATCGCTACGGTCATTTTTTGGTCGGGCCGTTACCGCTTCGCCCACATTCCTGCCGGCGGGGTCGCTTTCTTGCAGGGAATATTGAGTCATGAGAGTTGGCGGATCCTTGCCCGGCTCGGCGTCATCTATGCGTTCGTAGCGATGTTTTGGGCACTGTTCGATCAGACCGGTTCGTCTTGGGTGCTACAGGCCCAGAAGATGGATCAGACATTTCTGGGCTACCGGATTCTGCCCTCGCAGATCCAGGCAGCCAATCCGTTGCTCATCATGATTCTGACGCCGCTTTTCTACTACGGCATTTATCCGAGCCTGGAACGTCGCATGCCTGTCACGGCGCTGAGGAAAATCGGCGCGGGCATGTTGCTGGCGGCTTTTTCATTCGCATTCGCGGCTTGGATTCAGCGTGCGTTGGATGCCGGCGTTTCCCTGTCCATCGGTTGGCAGCTGCTCAATTATGTCGTTCTGACCGCATCGGAAGTCATGGTGTCGATCACCTGTCTGGAGTTCTCCTACACTCAGGCTCCGCCAACCATGAAATCCTTCGTGATGTCCTTTTTCATGGTCTCCGTCGCCGCCGGAAATCTTTTCACCAGCGCGGTCAACTTTTTCATTCAGAACCCCGATGGTACTTCGAAACTGGCCGGAGCCGATTATTTCTGGTTTTTTTCGCTGCTGATGCTCGCCACTGCGATCATGTTCGCCGCCGCGAGCCGCCACTATCCCGAAGCAGCTAGAATGGCGGATGTTTGACGTTCCGAATTTTCGGCCGGAGGCCAGAAGCTTTGCGCTAGGTTCATGTCGCTCAAAACTTACTTAACCAAGCTATTTAGTCTATTTTTCGCTATAAACCCACGCCCATACGGATGAAGTGCCCAAAATGACAGCCGAGACCATCTCTCCTCAACCCGTTGCGGTAGCGCGACAAGCATTACGACGCCTGACGGAATCGGGTTTGCCGCCTACCCCGGATCATTATGCGGAGCATTATTATCTGATCGCCGGGGAATTGAGCGGACAAAAGCCGGAGCCATCGCCGGGTGAATCGACACCCGAGGCCGAAGTAACCGCCGCCGTCGACACGATCTTGCAGATTCTTACCGACACGACATTCGGTCTCGCCGCTGAGTTGGGGACGTTCGATGGCCACTTTCAGAAGCTTTTCAACGAGAAGAGCGCCGATACGCAAGACTTTTCGGTGGAGCAGGCGCTTAGCCAAATCATGAAGACGCTCTCCCAGCTCAGGCAAAGAGTCGCCGACTCCCAGGCCGAGTTACGGGAAACCCAGCAATTGCTCCAACGCGTCCAGGATGAAATAAAGGAAAGCCGAAGCTTGAGCCGAATCGATCCGCTGACGGGCATTTTGAACCGGCGCGGTCTCGACATCGTCCTGACTCGCGAATTCACGCGAAGCCGGCGTCAGAAAGATCAGATATCGATCGGCCTGATCGATATCGACTGGCTCAGCCAGATCAATGACGCCCATGGTCGTGACGCCGGCGATCAGGCGCTGACCCATTTGGTCACGGCAGCCCGCGGGCTGTTGCGAACGCAGGATATTTTCGCTCGCTTCGGCGATGAGGAATTCGTCGCCGTTTTCCCGGGCGGCAACGCCTCGGGAGCCACATTCGCTCTTGACCGTCTCCGTACCTTGCTGGACCGGATTCCATTGCGATACAACGGCAAAGCCATCCCGGTGAAAATCAGCGCAGGCGTTGCAGAAATGCATCCCAGCGACACCCTATCCGATCTGATGCAACGAGCCGAACGCTGCCTCCTCAAAGCGAAAGACAGCGGACGCAATTTGGTCATCAACGAGACCGACTTAGGCTGAGACTTGAACCCGGAAACGGCGCCGCGAGCCCCGGTCGGAACACCGGCTCAACCGGTACAGTCGAGCACGATAACGCGTTCTGGAACTTCGAGGCTATTTCGCCGGACTGCGAGACTCAATGGCATCTCCTCGTCTTTCTCATGCGATCGGGTTCGATGATGCGCCTTTCGACCGGCATCATCGGGGCGATGTCATGATCGTAGGCGCCTTCTACGCGGGCGCTCGTCTTGACGGCGTCCTCTCGGGAAAAGTGCGCCGGGACGGTGCGAACGCGACTCGGATATTGGCTCAACTGATTACGGGTTCTCGCTTTTATCCCCATCTTCAGGCCGTTTTGCTTCAGGGAATCGCTTTCGCCGGATTCAATGTCGTCGACATACACCGGCTGCAGAATACACTGGAACGGCCGGTGCTCGTCGTAGCCCGCCATCTCCCGAATCTCGATAAAATCCGCGATGCCTTGCTCGATCATGTTCGGGGCGGACAACGAAAATGGCGGCTTATCGAACGCGCCGGACCGATGGAGCCCATCGCGGGAGTTTACGTTCAGCGTGCCGGCTTGTCGGTAAGGGAAACCGAAGCTCTAATCCGGCTGCATGCGGTTCATGGCCGGCTGCCGGAGCCTTTGCGCACCGCTCACATCATCGCCGGCGGCATCTCCCGGGGCGAGAGTACCCATCGCGCCTGAACATCCGAGGCCCCCTAACCTCGTGACTATTTCTTGATCTGCCCGGAGAATTTATCCGAATGCCGAATCTCAACAGGGGACCGGAGGCCAAATGAATACCTTTTTTGTTCGGGCGCTGCTAGTTTCGATGGCAATGACGGCCTTAACCGGTTGTACTTCGCTGAGCCTGGGCGGAACCGACCGGCCCATGGCGTTTCACGATACCCGCCTGCAATATGCCCTTCTGACGGACGATCGGGAAAAGCTCAGAAGGGATTTCGACATGTTTACCGAACCGACCTTCACCGAGCGCGCGGTGGCGGGCTTGGTGCTGCCTTTCGGCGCCGCCATAGAGACCCTGTTCTGGCCGGTTTCCTACGGCATTACAACCTATCTCAACGAGTACGATCCACGCCGATGACACCGGCAGGACTTTCCCACAGGAGCGATGTCATGAAAGCGATGGTCCTCGAACGAATTTCCAAGCTGGCCGAGAATCCGGCGCCGCTGGCCCTGGCGGATTGGCCAAAACCGGTTCCGCATTCCGACGAGTTGCTGATCAAAGTCTCCGTCTGCGGCGTCTGCCATACCGAATTGGACGAGATCGAAGGCCGCACGCCCCCGCCCCGGCTACCGGTGATCCTAGGGCATCAGGTCGTAGGCCGAGTGGACGAACTCGGGTCTTCGGCCACCGGTTTTTCCGTCGGCGATCGCGTAGGCGTCGCCTGGATTCACTCGGCCTGCGGAATCTGCGCCTATTGCCGGGCAGGAAACGAAAATCTTTGCGAGCAATTCGAAGCCACCGGGCGTGACGCCCACGGCGGCTACGCGGAATACATGACGGCACAGGCAGAGTTCGTGTTCGCCATTCCCGACGCGTTCTCCGACGTCGAGGCCGCGCCCTTGCTGTGTGCCGGCGCGATCGGCTATCGCTCGCTCAAACTGACGGAACTCAAAGATGGCGAGATCCTGGGGCTTACCGGATTCGGCGCGTCGGCCCATCTGGTCCTGATGATGGTCCGCCACCGTTATCCGGGAACGCAGGTATTCGTGTTCGCCAGAAATCCGGAGGAACGCACCTTTGCCCTGGAGTTGGGCGCGGCATGGGCCGGCGACACCGACGACGAGCCTCCGGCAAAACTGGACGCCATCATCGATACCACGCCGGTTTGGAAGCCCGTGGTCGAATCCCTGAGGCATCTCGCCCCCGGCGGAAGGCTGGTCATCAATGCGATCCGCAAGGAGGATGCCGATAAGGATTCTCTGCTACGGCTGGAGTATCCGAGCCATCTGTGGATGGAAAAGGAAATCAAGAGCGTGGCGAACGTCGCCCGAAGCGACGTCGGCGATTTTCTGGCCTTGGCCGCCGAGATTCCCATTCGCCCCGAAGTCGAAGAATACGCGCTGGAAGATGCCAATCGCGCGCTGCTCGACCTCAAAATGCGCCGGATTCGTGGAGCGAAAGTGCTGCGGGTGGCGTGAAAAGCGCTATGGACAGTCCGCACGCTAGTCCGCGGCGATCACATCCCGACAGCCTGCCTGTAGCAATAATCGAACAGCAATTGCCATTCCCGCAGTTGAATCTTTCGGCACAGGTTTTCGCCTCGGCTTTTTCCCGTTCGGCTGGCCTCGCAAAGATCGACGAACCGATGCGGGTCCCAGCGCTTCTGCTCGAGCAAGAATCGCGTCTCGGGAAGGGGCGAATCTCGCTCCGCGAGATTTTTTGCAGCCTCGCATAAATCCGGAAAAACCGGATGTTGTCCTACCCGATCGAACCAATACTTGCTGTTCCAGCTATCCGGCTCTCGGCGGTGCATGATGCCGTGCCAATAGCTGCCGGTGGAGGTAGAGACGGATTGACTGATGCGATGGCTCTCTTCGAGATAGTCGTGATAAAGCCACAAGCCGGCGAGACAGCATTTGGCCATGCCGACATCTTTTACCGGGCGAGGAAGAAATGCCTGCTCGACCGACAATGCCTGAAGCAAGGGAAAAGCCTTATCGTTAGGCGTACCCGGACCGAGCGAATTCAATCGCTCTTGGTCTAACAAGGGCTGAAAAACCGGGCCGTATTGCGCTGGATCGAACATAGACGGACTCCTTGGCAGTTCATTGCAGAATAAATGATCCGTTAGAAGCACCGCAACGTTTCGTCAGCTTGCCGGTTAAGACGAACGGAATGGAGAAGCGCCGGGTGGGAAACACGGCCCAAGACCGTGCTTCCTCGGCTTTGGATAAGTTATTCGATGACGGGAACCTTATAGGCCAGTGCGCCTATGGGACCGGTCTTACCCTTGAAATTGGCGTGGCACATTACACACTTTTCCATCACGACCGGGACTCCTGTGGCCATATAAAGATAGCGCTTGTCGCCTTCCTTGATCACCCGCGTATAGTATTCGTCACCGGACAATAGCTTTTCCTTCGCCGTCTCTTCGAAATTTCCCGTCGGACGGTTTTCTTCGGGATTGGTCAGTTGATCCGTCAATCCGATCAGGCGGGCCTCATGAAACCCGTTCTTCTTCATTTCCGCGAACAACAGCTTCGACGCCGTTGCTGCCGAAATGGAGGACGGATTTTCCACATAATGCTCGGTAATCAGCACGACCGCGGTCTTGTACAACGCATCGAGCATTTTGACCTGGTCGATTGTGCGTGCGACAGCCGGATCTTCGTTGGCACCCGCGGTACCCGCCACAGCGGCCAATAGCAAAGCAGAGAGCGAACACTTGAGTCTCATTTGGTTTTTCCTCTTTTTCTTTCTATGGGATGTGTGGAATTTAAGTCGCCGGACATGCGTGCTACACGCATCATCCGTCGGACAGCTTTCCGGCCATGACGGGAAAGCATCCGCCTTTCATTTTGGTTTTCGGTCGATACAGTGTCAAATCGTTTTGACAGATCATGTCTGATTAGAGACGCACGTCAGGGTTTTCAGGCCGATAGTTTGTGTTTCGCAAATCGGCCGGGTTATAGTCTCGCGGCTCTGAAACTATCTTTTTTTCGCTTTAATCTCACGTAGTTACGACTTTTTCAATGAAGCCGACCTTATGTCCGCCCGTCATGGCGGTTCTGCTTTCAGCTGCTCTTGTCTTTCCGGCGTTCTCCGATGATGACGACCCCGACGCGAAAGCGCGTTCCGACCGGCCGGCGTCGATTCAAAAAAGCGAACCCGAGTCCCGCAGTGCCGCGGCGGTCCGAATGACAGCGGAGCAACAAAAGGCTAGCGGCTTGACCGTCGAGGTTTTGAACGCATTGACGTTTCACCCGGAGATAATGGCCTACGGCAAAGTAGTCGACATTCAGCCTTTATTGGCTTTGCACGTTCGTTATCAAACGGCGGGCACCGAGGCCGAAATCGCAAACGCCGCCGTCGAGTTGGCTCAAAAAAACCGCAACCGGCTGACGACCCTGCACCGCGAGGACATCGTGGCCAGCCGCGATTTGGCGCAAGCCGAGGCGCAATATCAGGCCGATCGAGCCAAGCTCGAGGCCGCCCGCCGACTGATGAGGGAGATTCGGCACGAAGCCCGGCAGGCCTGGGGCGACGAACTAACCCGCATCGCCTTCGACGGCGAATCGCGTCTGTTTCAGGATTTCTTGAGCCGGAGCCGGGTATTGCTTCTGATCGCCTTGCCGAGCGGCCAATCCTTGCCGCCCGACAAGCGATCTCTGTTCGTCGCCCGTGAAAACGACCGGAGCGCGGCACACCGGGCAGAACTCATTTCTCCCGCCCCGAAAACCGACGATCTCGTGCAGGGCGAAACTTTTTTCTTTCATGCGCCAAGCGACCGACTGCGCGCCGGAATGAGAGTCAATGCCTGGCTGCCGACCTCCGGTGAGCCCTTGATCGGCATCGCCATGCCACTGTCGGCCATCGTTTGGCATGCCGGAAAACCCTGGGCCTACCGCCAGTCCGACGACCGCACATTCATCCGCACCGAAATCACCGCCTACCGCGAGCACGCCGATTTCTGGTTCGTCGACCACGGCTTTGCCGCCGGCGACAAGATCGTCGTAACCGGCGGACAGTTATTGCTCTCGGAGGAGTTCCGCGGAAATATTCCGGACGAGGACGACGACTGATGCTGTCTGCCATCATTCGCTTCGCCGTGCACCGGCGCGGAGTGGTCGTTGCACTCTCTCTCCTGCTGCTGATTTACGGCGCGCTCCGTCTCGGTCAGGCGAACCTCGACATCTTTCCCGAATTTTCCGCCCCCCGCGTGGTTATTCAGACCGAAGCACCGGGTCTTACGGCCGAACAGACGGAAACTCTCGTCACCTCGCGCATCGAAAGGCATCTTGCGGGGTTGGTCGGTCTGGACAGCATCCGGTCCGAATCCATCCAGGGCCTCTCGGTGGTGACGGCCGTCTTCGAGGAAGGCACGGACATTTACCGTAACCGGCAGCTGGTCGGCGAGCGCCTGAACATGCTCGCCGGCAAACTGCCCGTAGGCGCCGGTCCACCGGTGATGGTACCGCTTTCATCGGCCTCCGCGACGGTTCTCACTATCGGACTTAGCTCGCCTTCCCACAGCCTCATGGAGCTTCGCGATCTGGTGGACTGGACCATCGTGCCGCGTTTGCTGGCCGTACCGGGCGTTGCGGATGTGAACGTATTCGGCGGCGAAATCCGCCAATTGCAGATTCAAATCGATCCGGCCAGGCTGCGCCGCTACGGCCTGGCTGCCGGGGATGTCGTGCTCGCAGCCCGCCAGGCGACCGGCATGCCGGGGGCCGGGTTCGTGGAAAACGACAACCAGCGGATCAGTTTGAACATCGTCGGCCTTCCGGCGGCCGAGGAGACCTTGAGGCAAGTCGTACTGTTGCGCCAGAACGGCGCGAATATCACGCTGGCGGATGTCGCGACCGTAACCACGGCGCCTAGACCGCCCATCGGCGCAGCAGCCGTCGGCGGAAAGCCCGGCATCGTCATGATGGTGATCGGTCAGTACGGCGCCAATACGCTGAGCGTCTCGCGAAACGTCGAAAGCGTGCTCGAGGAGTTCGAGCAGCTCTTCGCCAAACGGGCTATCGATTTCCACCCCCGGCTATTCCGGCCGGCGGATTACATCGAGCGATCCTTGCAAAATCTCGCCGGGCATTTGCTGGTGGGCGGCTTTCTGGTGGTCTCGGTGCTTTACGCGTTTTTGTTCGATTTCCGCACCGCATTCATCTCCGCTGTCGCCATTCCGCTTTCATTAGCCGCCGCCGTGGTGACCTTGCTGAACCTGGGTGTCAATCTCAACATCATGATCTTGGGCGGACTCGCGATCGCCTTGGGCGAGGTGGTTGACGACGCCATAATCGACACTGAAAACATTTTCCGCCGCCTCCGGGAAAACCGGCTAAGGCCGAATCCGCGTCCGACTTTCCGCGTGGTCTACGATGCCTCCATGGAGGTACGCAGCTCCGTGGTGTACGCCAGTTTCATCGTCGCATTGGTATTTGTGCCGCTCCTGACGCTCGGCGGAATTGCAGGACGCTTGTTCGCTCCGATCGGTCATGCCTATATCCTGGCGATTCTCATGTCCCTGCTCGTAGCGCTGACGGTAACGCCCGCGCTTTGCTACATGCTCTTGAAGAGCGGCAAGACCGACAAGATCCCGCCGCTGATTCGGCTGCTTCAGCCTAAATACGCCTCCCTGCTGAGATCCGTTGCAAAACGGCCGAGAGCAACGCTGTCGATCAGCGCGGTTATTTGCGGATTAGGGATTCTGGCGTTGACCGATCTCGGCGGAGAATTCCTGCCCCGACTTCGAGAGGGCCATTACATCGTACACACGAGCAGCCTTCCTGGCACATCATTGAAGGAATCGCTCAGAATCGGCGGGCTGCTGACCCGGCAATTTCTCGAGATCCCGGAAGTCGAATCGGTCTCGCAATGGGCCGGCCGAGCCGAGCGCGGTGCCGACACTTACGGCAGCCACTACAGCGAGTACGAAGTTCGGCTGAAGCCGCTTTCAGGCGAAGCTCAACAATCTGTGCTGAACCGGCTCAGACAGATCTTGGACGATTTTCCGGGAATCCTGTTCGAAGCGAACACCTTTCTGACCGAGCGGGTCGACGAAACCATTTCCGGTTACACGGCACCGATCGTGATCAATCTCTACGGAAGCGACCTCGATCAACTCGATCAGAAAGCGCGCCAGATCGCCGATCTTGTCCGAACCATTCCCGGCGCCATCGACGTACAACTGCGATCGCCTCCGAGCACGCCTCAGCTTCAAATCCGGCTGAAACTCGACGATTTGGCCGCTTATGGCTTGCGTCCGATGGAAGTGGCCGATGTCCTGCAAACGGCTTTGCAGGGACGGATCGCGGGCGCCTATTACTTGGACAATCGCGCTTACGAGGTAGCGGTGATTCTGCCGCCGGAATTGCGGCACCGGCCGGAAACGGTAGCGCACGTACCGCTGCGCACCGCGGATGGTCTTATCGTGGAATTGAGCCAAATCGCGGAGATCCAGCAGGTCGGCGGACGGTATAACATACTTCATCGGGGCGGCCAGCGTGTGCAGACCGTCACGGCAAACGTGGCCGGTCGGGACACGGCGTCGTTTATGGAAGAACTTCGCCGGCGAACGCTCACCGCCATCGATTTTCCGCCAGACGTCTATCCCGAGTTCAGCGGCGCCGCCGTGGAGCAAGGTAAAGCACGCCGGGAACTGACGGTCCATGCGCTGCTGTCGGGTGTTGGCGTTATGTTGCTGATTTTTTTGGCCATCAACAGTGTGCGCCATACCCTCCTCACCTTGGTGAATCTGCCTTTTTCGCTGGCCGGAGGCGTTGCTGCCGCATTCCTGACGGGCAGTACGCTTTCGGTCGGGTCGATGGTAGGGTTCGTCACCTTGTTCGGAATCACGGTACGCAATGCGATTATGCTGATTTCCCATTACCGGCATTTGGTAGAACGGGAAAACAAGTCGTGGAATCTGGAAACCGCGATTCAGGGTGCACAGGAACGCCTCCCTTCGATCTTGATGACGGCGCTAGTCACCGCGCTTGCGATGCTGCCCATCGCCGTCGACAGCGACAATCCGGGTCGCGAGATCATGGGTCCCATGGCCGCGATCATTATCGGAGGTTTGGTATCGTCCACCCTTTTCAATCTGCTGCTTATGCCGACGATATTGCTCAAATTCGGCCGGTTCGAAACCCTCGATGAGCCGCCACGTTTTTCTGAGCCGTCGTAGACGCTAGAGCGATTTTTACTGCGGATTAATGTTGAGGATTGTGAAATCGTAGGTCGGCAATCCGTTGCCGACACGCTGGATCGGCGAGGAACTTGTCGGCAATGGATTGCCGACCTACGAGATGCCTTTCGATCCGGCGATTACAGCATGCGAGCCATGACCAGGGCATCTTCCCGGCCGTTTCGGGCCGGATAATAGCCTTTGCGGGTACCGATCTCGTTGAACCCCAGTTGGTGATAAAGTTTGATGGCGGGCTTGTTGGAAGGACGCACTTCGAGAAAAATCGTTTCGGCCTTGTGCTCCTTGGCGACCGCCATGAGTTTCTCGAGCATCAAGCGCCCGTAGCCCTGTCCCTGATTTTGCGGCGACACACAGAGATTGAGTACGTGCGACTCCCCCGCCCCCACCGACGCGATCCCGTAACTTACAACCTGGCCTGCCCTTTCGCCTACCCAGCAACAATATCCTACGGTGTAGCAGTCCCGGAAAGTGGTCGGCTCCCAAGGGAATTCGTATGCACTTTGCTCAATGGCGGCCACCACTTTAAGGTCTGACCGCCGCATCGGACGAATGATCAACTCGGCACTCTTCACGAGGCTGGGAAAGTGTCGGTAATAAAACTCGGTTTCGGCATCATAACTGATGAATTTCCTGATGCGCTCGAACAAGCCGAACAAATCGAACATGGCGGACATAATTATGCTTGTTGTCGAAAAGCCCGCATGGCTAGTTTGAGATCCTCCCATGCCCTACGTTTTTCCGTTTGCGAGCGCAGCAGGTAAGCGGGATGGTAAGTCACCACCAGCGGAATCTGGTCGTAATAATGCACCTGGCCGCGTAGTTTACCGATGGGCGTCGCGGTTTTTAATAAGTTTTGCGCGGCAATACGGCCTACGGCCAGAATAATCTTAGGTTTGATCAAGGCGACCTGCCCTTTCAAATATCCCTCGCAGGCCGCCGCTTCCTCCGGGGCCGGATCGCGATTCCTGGGCGGACGGCATTTGATCACGTTAGCGATGTAAACGGCTTCCCTTTTGAGACCGACGGCCCGAATCATTTCGTTGAGCAATTGCCCGGCCCGCCCCACGAATGGTTCGCCTTGCAGATCTTCCTGTTCTCCAGGCGCTTCGCCAATCACCATCCATTCGGCTTCGCGATTGCCGACGCCGAAAACAGTCTGAGTACGGCCTTGGTGTAGCGGACAGGCGGTACATCCCGCTACGCGGGCCTCCAAATCCGCCCAATCCGGCAGACAACCCGAAGACACAGCATCGATCGGAGGCGAATTCACCGCGCTTATTAGGCTCTCACTCAAGCCATCCGGCGTAGCCTGGGGTAGGTCCGGATTTTCGGCAGCCTCGAACGCGGCACGCCGCCGGGGTACCCAAACTTGGATACCCATCGAATGGAGATAATCCAGGCGTCGTTCATCGCGAGGCATAGGCCGGAACCGTTCTTAGACCGCCTCTTCGCAAAACTCGGGCATTATCAAACGTCTCCCGCCACTTGAGGATGCATGCGTTGCCGCGGCGCCAGGAGTTTGTTGACCGCATTGATGTAGGCCTTGGCCGAAGCGATCACGATATCGGTATCTGCGCCCTGGCCGTTGACGATCCGCCCGCCCTTTTCCAGGCGAACCGTCACTTCGCCCTGAGCGTCGGTGCCGGTGGTGATGTTATTGACCGAATACAGCAACAAGGTGGAGTCGGTATGAACTACGGATTCGATGGCCTTGAAGCTCGCGTCGACAGCGCCGCTGCCCTGGGCGGTGCCGCTCACTTCTTCGTTTTCGACCTTGAGCGACACTCGCGCGCAAGGAACCTCGCCCGTTTCCGAGCATACCTTGAGCGCGACAAGCTTAACCCGCTCGTCCTCCGCCTCGACGCCCGCTTCCGTGATCAAAGCCTGCAGGTCTTCATCGAAGATTTCGTGCTTTTTGTCAGCCAAGTCCTTGAAACGCTGGAATGCGTCGTTCAATTCCGCCTCGGATCCGAACTCTATCCCCAGTTCCTGCATGCGCGTGCGAAACGCGTTGCGCCCGGAATGCTTGCCCAGCACCATCCGGTTTGCAGTCCAGCCGACTTCCTCCGCGCTCATGATTTCATAGGTCTCGCGGCTCTTCAAAACGCCGTCCTGATGAATGCCGGACTCGTGCGCAAAAGCATTGGCCCCAACGATGGCCTTGTTGGGCTGCACCGGAAAACCGGTGATATTCGAGACAAGTTTGGAACACGCAACGATTTCGCGGGTGTCGATCTCGACTCGGCAGGGAAACACGTCTTTACGGGTCTTGACCGCCATGACGATCTCCTCCAGCGCGGCATTGCCGGCCCGTTCGCCCAAGCCGTTGATCGTACATTCGACCTGCCGCGCGCCGTTCATGACGGCGGATAATGAATTCGCAACCGCCAACCCCAGATCGTTGTGGCAATGCACCGAAAAGATGGCTTTATCGGAGTTGGGAATACGTTCTCTCAAACGCCGGATGGTGGCGCCGAATTGCTCCGGCACGCTGTAACCGACGGTATCGGGGATATTCAAGGTTTTCGCGCCCGCATCGATAACCGCCTCGAGTATTCGACACAGAAAATCTTCTTCCGAACGTCCGGCGTCTTCCGGCGAAAACTCGACATCATCCGTATACTGCCTCGCCCTTTTTACAGCCTTCACGGCATACTCGATCACCTGATCGGGCTCCATGCGCAGCTTTCTTTGCATATGAATCGGCGAAGTCGCGATAAACGTGTGAATACGCGCCCGATTGGCTTCCTTGAGCGCCTCGCCCGCACGGTCGATGTCCCTATCCAAAGCCCGCGCCAAACCGCATACCGTGCTTTCCTTGACCGCCCGAGCCACAGCTTGCACCGATTCGAAATCGCCGGGACTCGCCGCCGGAAAACCGGCCTCGATCACATCCACCCGCAGACGCTCGAGCGCCTTGGCGATGCGCACCTTTTCGTCCCGCGTCATGGAAGCGCCGGGACTTTGCTCGCCGTCCCGCAGCGTCGTATCGAAAATGATGAGTTTGTCGCTCATGATAAAACCTCGTCTATCTCTCGCGGCCTCTCTTCAAGAGGCCCCTGCATTTATGTTCGCGCGTAGGATTTTGGAATGCGTCAAGTCTCCTGCCCCTCAGGGCAGGAGACGAAAACGCAGAAGGTCGAGGAATTCAGAGCGGCAGACAGTGCTGACACGGCCGATGAGTCGGTCGGATTTCCAGCGTTGTAGGTTGGCGATTGAATGCATGGATTTGTGACTGCCTTTCGAGCAACTATATTACTCATCCGGATACCGTACAAGCGCCATAGTGAGGAATACTTTCGCCTTACGACGAAGGACTTTAATGTCAGCAGATTCCCCGTCCCTTCTCAGGTTCGGCGCTCGCTCCGCATTTTACGTCGCCCGAGAAAGGTCAATACCGGCCCCGAAACAGCGTAAGCCGTAAACATGACAAACAGCATCAGGGGCGGATTGGTAAAAATGAAGGCGAATACCAGCATCACGAGGATAGCCCACATGAACGGCACCCGTCCGCGGAGATCCACATCCTTGAAGCTGTAGTAGCGGAAGTTGCTGACCATCAGGAGCCCGGTCATCAAGGCTAGTCCGAGCGAGACATAGCGCATGGACTCGCCGGTCAGACCGTAGGTTTCGCTAAACCAGATAAAGCCGGCCAAAATCGCGGCGGCGGAAGGACTCGGCAAACCTTGAAAATACCGTTTGTCCGCGGTTGCGATCTGGGTATTGAAGCGGGCCAAGCGAAGCGCTGCACCGGCGGCGTGCACGAAAGCGGCAACCCATCCGATCTTGCCCAGCGTCGTCAGCGACCAGATGTAGGCGACCAAGGCGGGAGCGGCACCGAAGGAAATCATGTCGGCCATGCTGTCGTATTCGGCCCCGAAGGCGCTCTGCGTATTGGTTAGGCGCGCCACGCGTCCGTCGAGACCGTCCAGAATCATGGCAATGAAGATGGCGACGGCAGCCACTTCGAAGCGCCCGTTAAAGGCGGCGGTGATGGCGTAGAAACCGGCGAAAAGCGCTGCTGTCGTGAACAAGTTCGGCAAGAGATAGATGCCGCGCCGACGCCTCGCAGGGGGAATTTGTTCTTCCATAGTCCCGCTTTAAGTTGAATCAACCGATAATGCGGGCTAGCTTAACATAGCCCGCCGCCAGTTCGGCGGGTCGAGCACGAACCGATTGGCTCGTGCCCGGCCGAAAGCAAGAATCAGTTCTTGCTTTTATCGACGATTTTGTTGGCTTTGATCCAAGGCATCATGTCTCGCAACTTCGCACCGACCTGTTCGATTTGGTGCTCGCGACCCAGACGCCGCTTGGCCTTCAGCGTGGCGCAACCGGCCTGATTCTCCAGAATGAATTCGCGGGCAAACTCGCCGCGCTGAATTTCGCCGAGAATCTTCTTCATCTCCTTTTTCGTCTCCTCCGTGACGACACGTGGCCCGCGGGTCAGGTCGCCGTATTCGGCGGTATTGGAGATTGAATAGCGCATGTTGGCGATGCCGCCTTCATACATCAAATCGACGATCAGCTTCAGCTCGTGCAAGCACTCGAAGTATGCCATTTCGGGAGCGTAGCCGGCTTCCACCAAGGTCTCGAACCCGGCCTGCACGAGTGCCGTCGCGCCGCCGCACAATACGGCCTGTTCACCGAACAGGTCGGTTTCGGTCTCTTCGCGGAAGGTCGTTTCGATGATGCCGGCGCGTCCGCCGCCGTTTGCAGAGGCATAGGACAAGGCGATTTCCTTGGCCTGTCCCGAAGCGTTCTGATAAACCGCGATCAGGGAGGGTACGCCGCCGCCCTGGGTGTATGTCGAACGCACCAAGTGGCCGGGGCCTTTCGGCGCGATCATGATCACGTCTAGATCGGCGCGCGGCTGGATCTGTTCGAAATGGATATTGAACCCGTGGGCGAACGCCAACGCCGCACCTTGCTTGATGTTCGGTTCGATCTGCTCGGAATAGAGTTTCGCCTGGTGTTCGTCCGGAGCCAGTACCATGATGACGTCGGCTTGTTTCACGGCCTCTTCCACCGACATGACGGTCAGCCCCGCGTTCTCGGCCTTCACTGCGGAGGCCGAACCCGGACGCAATGCGACGATGACTGAAACGCCTGAATCTTTCAGGTTGTTGGCGTGAGCGTGGCCTTGCGAGCCGTAGCCGATAATGGCGACCTTCTTGTTCCGAATAATCGAAAGATCGGCATCTTTGTCGTAATAAACCTGCATGAATGGTCCTCGTGATTTATCGTTTTGGTTGATTACTATTCGTAACGAAATTAAAAACCACATCGTCACCCCGGCAGGGAAGGGGCCGATTAAAGGCCCGTTTGCGATTGGGACTGCCGGGGTCCAGTTTACAGGGACGTAGACGCTAAAACCTTCCGTGGCTTCTGGATTCCGGCACTCCCTGCCGGAATGACGGGTAATACTGGCATTTGTTATACGCTGCAGTCGTCATCGGCATTAGTTAGGCGTGAAGCCCGCGGTCGCCGCGCAGAATGCCCGTTGTGCCGGAGCGCACGACCTCGATGATGGCCTCCTGATCGAGCGTCTGGAGAAACGCGTCCAGCTTGGACTTTTCGCCGGTAACCTCGATGACGTAGCTCACCGGCGTAACATCGATGATTTTTCCGCGAAAGATATCGGTCAGGCGAATGATTTCCTCCCGCGCCCTGTCGACGGCACGCACTTTCACCATCATCAATTCGCGTTCGATGTGGGAAGATTCCGAAATATCGATGAGTTTGACCACATCGATCAGCTTGTTGAGCTGCTTGGTAATCTGCTCGATGATCTCGTCGCTGCCGGTGGTAACCAGCGTCATTCGCGACAAGGACGCATCCTCCGTGGGCGCCACGGTCAACGACTCGATGTTGTATCCGCGTGCGGAAAAAAGTCCCGCCACCCGCGACAACGCCCCCGATTCGTTCTCCATCAAAATGGAAATGATGTGGCGCATCAGGCAAGCTCCCTCTCGATGGTGACGCCGGGAGCGAGGCGCATCTCATGGTGAGCCTTGCCGGCCTCGATCATCGGATATACGTTCTCGGTCGGATCGGTCAGGAAATTCATGAATACAGTACGATCCTTCAGCTTGAACGCCTCCTCCAGTGCCGGGCGCACGTCGGCGGGCTTTTCGATGTGCATGCCGATATGGCCGTAAGCTTCGGCCAGCTTGACGAAATCGGGAATGGTCTCCAAGTAGGAGTGGGAGTAGCGGCTTTCGTAGGTGAATTCCTGCCACTGGCGGACCATGCCCATGTAACCGTTATTGAGATTAACGATTTTGATAGGCGTGCGGTATTGCAGGGCCGTAGCCAACTCCTGGATGCACATCTGAATGCTCGCCTCCCCGGTCACGCAGGCCACGTCCGCATCGGGGTGAGCCAGCTTGGCGCCAATGGCCGCCGGCAAACCGAACCCCATGGTGCCGAGTCCGCCCGAGTTGATCCAGCGGCGCGGCTTGTCGAATTTGTAGAACTGAGCCGTCCACATTTGATGCTGCCCGACATCGGACGTTACGAATGCATCGCCATTGGTGACTTCGTACAACTGCTCGATGACGTACTGCGGCTTGATCAGCGGACTATTCCGATCGTAACGCAAGCAGTCCAAGGATTGCCAGCGCGCGATTTGATCCCACCATGCGGTAAGAGCATCTTCATCGGCCCGCTTCTCACTGCTCCCCAGTATCTCGATCATGTCGTCCAGGACCGGGCCGACTTCACCGACGATGGGAACGTCGACACGCACCGTCTTCGAGATGGAAGCGGGATCGATATCGATGTGAATGATCTTCGCATGCGGGCAAAACTGGCTGAGCTTGCCGGTAACCCGATCGTCGAACCGCGCACCGACGGCGAACAGCACATCGCATTCGTGCATGGCCATATTCGCCTCGTAGGTTCCGTGCATGCCCAGCATGCCCAGAAACTGCCGATCGGTGGCCGGATAGGCCCCCAATCCCATCAAGGTACTGGTGATGGGAAATCCGAGTATCCGGGTGATTTCCTTCAACTGTTCGGACGCATTGCCCAATATGACGCCGCCTCCCGAATAGATCATCGGCCTCTTGGCGGAGAGCAACAGCTCTACCGCTTTCTTGATCTGCCACCGATGCCCCTTGACCTGCGGGTTATAGGAGCGGATTGAAACCGAGCGCGGGTACTCGTAAGGAATCTTGAGATTGGGATCGGTGACGTCCTTCGGAACGTCGACCACCACGGGACCGGGTCGGCCGGTGGTGGCGATGTAGAACGCCTTCTTGATGGTCTCCGCCAGCTTGTGCACGTCCTTGACCAGAAAGTTGTGCTTTACACAGGGCCGGGTGATGCCGATAGTGTCGCACTCCTGGAAGGCATCGCTGCCGATGACCGGCAAGGGCACTTGGCCGGTGATGATTACCATCGGAATCGAATCCATGTAGGCCGTCGCGATACCGGTGACTGCATTGGTGGCTCCGGGGCCGGAAGTCACCAGCACCACGCCGGGCTTGCCGGTCGAGCGCGCGTATCCATCCGCGGCATGGGTCGCGCCCTGTTCGTGGCGCACCAGGATGTGCTTCACGTCGTCCTGTCTGAACAGAGCATCGTAGATATGCAATACGGCCCCGCCGGGGTAACCGAAAATGTATTCAACCCCTTCGTCCTTAAGACTTTGGACCAGGATTTCCGCGCCGCTGAGCTCCACGGTTTCAACACCCCTAAAAAAGAATCAGGCGTTTCGAAAACGCCCGTTTCGGCCGAGACAACAAAATAAAAATAGCCGATAACGGTACTCGGATTCACATTCTCCGTCAAGCCGCGGCCACGCGGATGGCGTTCGTTCGATCCTCGCATGACGTTTCCCGGAATTGTACCGTACTTGGACAGCGGAAACGCCTCGATAGTGACTTCGGCCTCTTACGCAGCGTTGACGAACCGGTACTTTTGCTCTGGATACATTTCCACTTCGAATGGATTGGCTCCGAGCATGATGACCCGCGCCGGCGTAACAACTCCCTCGATATGCACCGCTAGTTGCCATATGCCGCGCCATCCTCGGGTCTTGCGGAACATGATTGTTCAGGAGTGGCGCCCCGGCGGTCTTCATCAAAGCTGCCCAAGGCCTTATTCGACCAAGCGGGGTGCGCGTCAGCCCTCTATGCCGCCCGCGTATCTGTACCAGTCTCTGGATTTGTCGCCGAATACCAGAAAATAAGGATTGAGCAGCGACGGCTTGGTGTTGTAAAGCAGTGGCTGACCGCGCAAGTCGGTCACCTCGCCACCGGCTTCCTTTACTATGCAATGCGCCGCCGCGGTATCCCATTCCGAGGTCAGACCGATGCGGGGATAGAGATCCGCCGCGCCTTCCGCCACCCAGCAGAGTTTCAGCGAACTGCCGATCGACATCAGTTCATGCTCGCCCAGTCGGTTCAGGTAGATTGCCAATTCCTCTGTCTGGTGCGAGCGACTACCGACCACTCTCAGCGGATAGTGAGCACTCGTCGTCACTTCGATGTTTTGCGGGGGCGAATCGTCGATCTGCCTGTAGGCGCCGCATCCCTCGGATGCAAAGTAGCAAAGATCTTTTGCCGGCGCATACACCACGCCGAGCACCGGTTGGTGACGATGAATCAAGGCCACGTTAACGGTGAACTCGCCATTTCGCTTGATAAACTCCTTGGTACCATCCAGAGGATCGATCAGCCAAAAGGTCTCCCAGTCGCTTCGCTCCTCGAACGGCAAACTTTTAGATTCTTCCGAAATGATCGGGTAGGCCGGACGCAAAGCCGCGAGCCCTTCGACCAGACAGTGATGGGAAGCGAGATCGGCCGCGGTGAGCGGCGAACTATCTTCTTTTACGCCGACGCGGAAATCCGATCCGTAGATCTCGAGGATACGACGCCCGGACTCCTTGGCGAGAGCGACTACGGTCTCGAGAAAGCGGGAGGGTTCTTTTCTGAGGGGCATGGCTTGAAATCCGCAGCTACTCACTGGATACGCTGAATGGAGGGAATCGAAGATAATGACTGAAAGCAACCGAGTAAAATATTAAACCATGATCGATTGGCGAAACATTAGCAGCGTGTTTCTCGATATGGACGGCACGCTGTTGGACCTGAATTTCGATAACCACTTTTGGCTCGAATTCGTTCCGCTGCGTTACGCCGAACGGCACGGACTTTCGGTCGCGGAAGCCAAAGCCGAATTGACACCCCGGTTCAAGGAAACCGAGGGACGACTCGAATGGTACTGCCTGGATTACTGGACTGATCGTTTGTGCCTGGACATCGTAGGCTTAAAAGCCGAAATCGCGGGACTGATAGCGATACTACCTCATGTCACCGACTTCCTCGATGCCGTACGCAAAGCCGAAAAGCGTTTGGTGCTGGTAACCAACGCACACCCGAAAAGCTTGGGTTTGAAGTTGGAGCGAACCTGCCTCCATGGTTTTTTTGACGAAATCTTCTCTTCGCATGCATTCGGATTTCCGAAGGAGCATCCCGGCTTTTGGAAAGCCCTTAGCGCCATAGAACCCTTTTCGGCGGATAAGACGCTACTGGTCGACGACAGCGTGACCGTATTACACGCCGCCCGCCAATTTGGCATCCGGCACGTAGTTGCCGTGAAGAAACCCGATAGCCGGCAACCTCCAAGAAACATCGTCGAATTCGACGCCATTGAGGACTTTCGCGAGCTAATGCCTCCAAGCTGAAATCGACCGCGGCGCCAATCCCCGAAACAAGTCCGTCGCCCCCATTTGCCCGTCCGTCCGCGAGCCGATTCCGGTGTTTACCGAAGGCAATTTACGTACGGAACCATGGGGCTTGAAATTGTCATTCGTTTAAGCTGAAATGCACGTACGCAAGGGAAAGCTGCACCATTCCCATTCGTACTGGCCGTTGGCGCCCCAGTCCCTTCCAATTTCCCCGTTGAGACCGTGAGGAGTTCATTGTGAGCGAACGCATACTTCAAGTTACCGATGCCGAATTCGAGGATAAGGTCCTCAAAGCGAGCGGCCCTGTACTAGTCGATTTCTGGGCCGAATGGTGCGGTCCCTGCAAGATGATTGCACCTATTCTGGAGGAGGTCGCTGGGGATTATGAAGGTAAGCTGACGATCGCCAAGCTCAATATCGACGACAATCCTGGAACGCCCCAGCGCTACGGCGTACGCGGAATTCCAACGCTGATTTTGTTTAAGAACGGCGAAGTGGAAGCCACTAAGGTGGGAGCCTTGGCCAAATCGCAACTGGCTGCATTCCTTGACGCCAATATTTGAGCATCCGGCATGTGCGGGCCGGTTCTGACTAGACGGCCTCGCACGCCTGTGCTAACTTTGGTGTAACTCTTAACGTCGTCCTCTTAACCGGGCCACTTCCGGCCGTTCTCTCCAAGCTCGTCTCTCATACGAGCGCAATTCCTTAGATCATTTACATCTGCTCTTCACTAACGTCTATGAATCTGACCGATCTTAAACGCAAACCCGTTTCCGAACTCATCGAAATCGCTGAATCACTCGACATCGAAGGCGTTGCTCGAACGCGCAAACAGGATTTGATCTTTTCGATCCTGAAAAAACAGGCCAAAAGCGGGGAAGATATCTACGGCGACGGGGTATTGGAAATCCTGAGCGACGGATTCGGCTTTCTGAGGTCCGCCGACAGCTCCTTTTTGGCCGGACCCGATGATATTTACGTCTCGCCCAGTCAGATTCGTAGATTTAGCTTACGAACCGGAGACACGATTTCCGGAAAGATTCGTCCGCCCAAGGACAACGAGCGCTACTTCGCAATGCTCAAGGTCGAGCAAATCAACTATGAGCCGCCGGAAAACGCCAAGCACAAGATCTTATTCTCTAACCTAACTCCCTTATTTCCTGTCGAACGCCTGCAACTGGAGATCGGCAACGGAACCACCGAGGATTTGACCGCTCGGGTGATCGACCTGGTCGCACCGATCGGCAAAGGGCAGCGCGGCTTGATCGTGTCGCCGCCGAAAGCCGGCAAGACCATGATCCTCCAGAACATCGCCCATTCGGTCGCCGAAAAGAACCCTGAATGTTACCTGATCGTCCTACTGATCGACGAACGGCCGGAAGAAGTCACCGAGATGCAGCGCAGCGTCAAGGGCGAAGTCGTATCCAGCACCTTCGACGAACCGCCGGCGCGTCACGTGCAAGTGGCGGAGATGGTCCTGGAAAAAGCTAAGCGCTTAGTCGAGCACAAGCGCGATGTCGTCATCCTCCTCGACTCTATCACCCGCCTCGCCCGAGCTTACAACACAGTGATCCCATCCTCGGGCAAAGTGTTGACCGGCGGCGTGGACGCCAACGCCCTGGAACGTCCCAAGCGCTTTTTCGGTGCCGCTCGTAACATCGAGGAAGGCGGCAGCCTCACGATCATCGCTACCGCACTGATCGATACCGGGTCGCGCATGGACGAAGTGATCTACGAAGAATTCAAGGGCACCGGCAATATGGAATTGCACCTCGAGCGGAAAATCGCCGAGAAGCGCGTTTATCCGGCCATCAATATCAACCGATCCGGAACCCGCCGCGAGGAATACATCGTTCCGGCGGACGAACTGCAAAAATGCTGGATTTTACGCAAAATCCTGCAACCGATGGACGAAATGGCAGCCAGCGAATTCCTGCTGGGCAAACTGAAGGACACCAAGACTAACGCCGAGTTCTTCGACATGATGAAGCGCTGAAGGAGCAAGAAAAGCCCCTCCTTCAAGCCGATCCAAGCCGTTCAGCTCAAAACAAGCCGTATAATCATCCTTCGGACGATTCGCTCGTCTCCCCGATTGCCGGAAGTTCCAGCTTTAGCGCGGCGTACATGTCGTCTTCGACGTCCAGATCGACTTTCTCCAAAATACTTTTTGGGAGCCGTTTGTTCACTTTTGCGCCCAGTTCCACAAAACTTTCCGCCTGCCGGATTAAATTGCCGCGCCCGCGGGTAAGTTTATTCATCGCGTCGTCATAAGTCTTGTGGACGCTGCTGAGCTGGGTGCCCAATTTTTCCAAGTCTTCCACGAATCCGCGCAATTTGTCGTAAATCGAGCCCGCCTTGTCCGCGATCAACTTCGCATTTTCATTCCGCCGCTCGTAGCGCCAAATGTTTTCTATGGTACGTAAAGTAGCCAGCAAGGTGGTCGGGGTCACCACTACGATATTGCTGGAGAACGCATCCGAGAACAGCTTGTCGTCGTGCTGGAAGGCCAGCATGAAAGCCGACTCGATCGGCATGAACAGCAGAATAAAATCCAGAGAGCGCAGCCCATTCAAGCCGGAATAATCTTTCTGCGCCAAGGTTTTGATATGGTTACGCACGGCCAGAACATGCTCGCGCACCGCCGACTCCCGCTCCGGTCCGTCGTCCAGGGAACAGCAGCGGTCGTAAGCCACCAGCGAGACCTTGGAATCGATGATGATGTCCTTGCCTTCCGGCAGGTGCACGATGACATCGGGTCGAAATAAGCGATTTTCGCCGTCGCGATAACCGCCTTGGGTCTCGTATTCGATGCCCTTGCGCAAGCCGGACTGCTCCAACACCCGCTCCAGAATCAGTTCACCCCAGGCGCCTTGCAATTTTTTGTCGCCTTTCAACGCGCGAGTCAGATTGACCGCTTCCTGGTTGATACGCTGGGTCTGCAAGCGAAGGTTCTCGATCTCCTGGCGCAGGGATGCCCTGTCCTTCGCGTCGTGGAGATGCATTTCGTCCACCTTCTTTCGGAAATCGCCGAGCTGTTCGCGAAACGGCGTCAAAACGCCGTCGAGTTGGCTCTTGTTCTGTTCGGTGAATTTCTGCGTCTTTTCCTCGAGTATTTTCTGCGCCAGATTTTCGAACTGGGTGAACAGTTGAACTTCCGCGTTACGAAGCAGCGCCAGCTTTCCTTCGGTGTTTTTCTCTTCGTTCTCGAGGCGCGTCCTGAGTTCGGCGCATTCCGTCCGCGCGGCCGTAAGCTGCTGGCTTGTTTCGGCCAGTCTGCTTTCCAGTAGCGGGATGCGTCCCGCTTTTTCTTCAGCGACGGCCAAGTCCGTGCTCAACGAATAGACTCGATCTTGGCGATCAGCCAGCTCTTCCGACAATTCAGCAATTTTCTCCGCCTGCTCCTCAGCCGATCGCCGGCACAATTCCGGATGATGTCCTCTGTGGCGCAAAGACGCTATCAGCCATCCGACGGACAGTCCCAAAAGCATGCCGACAGCCAGAATCAGAGAAGGCGGCAGCTTATCGATATCCGCCACCCAATGTGTGTTATCCATCGGCCCACGCTGCCCGGAAAAAAGAGCTGATCATCGAGATTTACGAGGGGGAAGCAACACGACGACCTGATCGTTCTCGCTCGTTCTCAGCACGAACGGACGAAGCGACAGGAGATCATCGGTCAAGATGTTGAGTGCGTCCGTACCGTCGACTGCCTCTTCGGACAACTTCAGGATACCGAAGACATTACGCCCCTCCAAAAAGGCGACACTTCCCAGCCAGATTGGGATGGCTCCCGGCTGCAACTGTTGTCCGCTCGGCCAGAAACGGACGATCAACCACCGCCCGTCGGAAGTCGCCTTGATCATACGAAGAGTATCCACATCGATCTGGTTGAAGTGAGGTAAAACCGGCAAGTCCGCCATTCCGGTCTGAGGATTCAGAAAGTGCAGCGCCTGGGTCGGTGTCAAAGGCTTCGGCTCTTGCCAGCCAAGTTTAACCAGATCCGAATGGATAGTATCGATCGACGATGCCCATTGAACACTGAGCGCCTGCTCGGATCGGCCGATCGTCTTCACCCGGTAGGCCGGCAAAAACCGCCAGCCCTGTTCGAGCCAGTGCTCCTCGCTTACGCTTAGAAGCGGTCGCCGATAGTAAAACTCTTCCAGCGAGTGGCTATACCAAACAACCGCCCCGATGCCCACTAGGGAAACCATCACGATCCCGATCAAGCCTCTGATCGGTACATCGCCGTGCCGATGGCGCCGATAGGCCACCCCCAGCAGGACCAGCCAGATCAGAACCATCGACAGAGTAAAGCAAGCCGCGAGAAACTCGCCCGTATCGGCATAGACGCGAGCGAACGCGATAACGGTGACCAGCAGGGTCGCCCCGGAGTAAATCAACCAGCGCCAACGCGGCGTCGCGCTGTCCGCGGTCAACACTGCCGCAAAACCGTACACCGCGCCGCCGTTCAGGACATGACTATCGATCAGCGGATTATCGTCAACGAAACGGCAGACCGTTCCGAGCGCCAACGCGAAAATCAGCGCTCCCAGGAAATGCGCCGCGGCGACAGCTTGCTTCCGGATCAATAACCAGCCGAGCACGACCGCCGAGAAAACCGACACGGACAAGGTCTCGCCCAATTCCTCGAACACGATCAAGGCATAATCGGACCAAGGAGTTCGCCAGGCTTCCAAGGACACGGGCACCGAATCGGCTGGTACCAAGAAGCAGGCCAGCAAACCAGACAGGCCCAAAATCACCGCCCACACCGATAGGCCGGCGTAATCGCGTTGCTCAGGATCGATGAGGGGAGCGGTGAGACGTCCCAGCAGGGGGTGCTCTCGGCTAAGGTCGAACGTCGCCAGAATGAGCTGGTGCGCCCGGGGCTGGAAGTAAAGATAAAGATGCTTGCTCAACCAGGCCCCGAACCATAGGACCACTAGCAACGCAATCAATAGGGCGGCCAAGCGTCCGGTCACCTTTGACGCCAGATCGAGGGATGCGCCGAAGGCCATGCCCGGCAGCAAATATGCGGGACCCCAGAGAACGGCGGACAACACATTGATATAAACGAACCGCCGCGCCGGCATCGTCAGCATGCCCGCCACCAAGGGGATCACTGCGCGGACCGGACCGACGAAACGCCCGAACAGCACGCTGCGTCCCCCGTAGCGGTGGAAATAATCGATGCCGCGGTTGATCATTCCCGGATAGCGCGTAAACGGCCACAGAGACGATAAGCGATCGCGATAACGCCATCCCAGCCAAAAGCTGATCCCGTCGCCGACTACCGCTCCGGCTATCGCGTAAGCGCAGGTCGGAGCAAAGGAAAGAGCTCCAGCGCCTACGAGCGCCCCGGCGGCGAACATCATGGCGACGCCGGGAACCACTAGCCCCACCACTGCCAAGGATTCGGCCATGGCAATCAAAAAGACCGCTAGGCCGGCGTGGTGGGGATGCAGTGCGATCCATGCGTAAATCGTTTCAAAGCTCAAAGTCGATTAAAGACGCGCTCCGCCGCCTGTAGGGTTTGATCCAGAACGTCAAAATCATGGGCCGCCGAGACGAAGCCGGCCTCGAACGCGGACGGAGCGAGATAAACGCCTTCGTCCAGCATGGCGTGGAAAAAGCGCTTGAAGCGCTCCTGATCGCAGCCCATGACTTTTTCGAAACTGTCGATGGCCTTCTCCTCGGTGAAAAAGAGACCGAACATGCCGCCGACCCAATTGGCCGCAAATGGAATTCCGGCCTTTAACGCCCGCTCCTGCAAGCCCTCGATCAGATAGCGGGTTCTTTCGCTCAAGCGATCGAAAAAGCCCGGCGCGGAAATCAGTTCCAAGGTCTTCAATCCCGCCGCCATGGCCACGGGATTGCCGGATAAGGTACCCGCCTGATAAACGGGACCTAGCGGAGCCAGCTTTTCCATGATGTCGCGCCGCCCGCCGAAGGCGCCGACCGGCATGCCGCCGCCGATGACTTTGCCGAGCGTGGTCAAATCGGGCGAGATGCCGTAATGCGCCTGCGCTCCGCCCAGCGCCACGCGGAATCCGGTCATGACTTCGTCGAAGATCAGTACCGATCCGTGGGCATCGCAGACCTCCCGCAGGGTTTCCAGGAAGCCCGATTTCGGCGGCACGCAGTTCATGTTGCCGGCGACCGGTTCCACGATGATGCAGGCGATCTCTCCGCCGAAACGCGAAAACACCTCGCGCACCGCGTCGCCGTCGTTGAACGGGAGGGTCAGCGTGTGTTCGGCCAAACCGGCCGGAACGCCGGGCGAACTCGGCACGCCCAGAGTCAGCGCCCCGGAACCCGCCTTGACCAGAAGGGAATCCGCATGCCCGTGATAGCAACCTTCAAACTTGACGATCTTGTCACGACCCGTGTAGCCGCGCGCCAGGCGGATGGCGCTCATGGTCGCTTCGGTGCCGGAATTGACCATCCGCACCATGTCCAACGAAGGCACCAGCTCGCACAGTTTTTTCGCCATCGCGGTCTCGATAGCCGTAGGAGCGCCATAGCTCAGCCCGCGATCCACGGCATCGTGCACGGCTTTCAAGACTTCAGGATGAGCGTGCCCGACAACCATGGGCCCCCAGGAGCCGACATAGTCGATATAGCGGCGTCCATCCGCACCGAACAGGTAAGGCCCTTCGGCGCGCTCCACGAAGATAGGGGTTCCGCCGACCCCTTTAAACGCACGAACCGGCGAATTCACACCGCCCGGAATGTAGGTTTGAGCTTCCGCGAACAATGCGGACACGTCGGCCATAGTCTTCTCTCAATAAATTCTGGAAATCTCTGTCTCGAAAACAGCTACCGATACCTGCTCGAATTATTATGTCTTGGGCAAGGTCACGCCGGTCTGTCCCTGATACTTCCCGCCACGATCCTTGTAAGAAACTTCGCAAATCTCGTCCGCACCGATGAACAGCACCTGGGCCACCCCTTCATTGGCGTAGATTTTGGCGGGCAGCGGCGTGGTATTGGAAAACTCCAGGGTCACATGCCCTTCCCACTCCGGCTCCAACGGCGTCACGTTGACGATGATTCCGCAGCGGGCATAGGTGGACTTGCCGAGACATATGGTCAGCACGTCGCGCGGAATGCGGAAATATTCGACGGTCCTCGCCAAGGCGAAGGAATTGGGCGGGATGATGCACACGTCCGAGCTCACGTCGACGAAGCTGTTTTCGTCGAAATTTTTCGGGTCTACTATCGCGGAGTTGATGTTGGTGAAGATCTTGAATTCGCTCGAACAGCGAATGTCGTAGCCGTAACTCGATGTTCCGTAGGAAATGACGCGGGAATTCTGCACCTCCCTTACTTGCTGCGGCTCGTAGGGCTCGATCATCCCATATTCTTCCGCCATGCGACGGATCCAGCGGTCTGATTTGATGCCCATGCTAGTCGTTGACGATGGTGATAGTGGGGAAACGCGCACTGTAATCCTTCGCCTTCAAAGCCAATCGGGCCGCCATTTTACGGGCCACGTCCTTGTAGATTTGCGCCGGCTTGCTGTCCGGCTCGGCGACGACCGTGGGATGGCCGCCGTCCGCGTTCTTCCGGATGCTGATGTCGAGCGGCAGAGAACCGAGTAGCTCGACGCCGTATTTTTGGGCCATCTTGTCACCGCCGCCTTCGCCGAAGATCGGCTCGGCATGGCCGCAATTCGAACAAATATGAATGCTCATGTTTTCTACGATCCCCAAGACCGGCACCCCCACCTTTTCGAACATCTTTAGGCCTCTCTGGGCATCCAATAACGCAATGTCCTGAGGCGTGGTGACTATGATCGCGCCGGACACGGGAATCTGCTGCGCCAGCGTCAATTGAATATCGCCGGTACCGGGCGGCAAGTCGATGATCAGATAATCCAGGTTGTCCCACTTGGTGTCCTTGAGCAATTGTTGCAAGGCACCGGTCACCATGGGGCCGCGCCAGATCATCGGTGCGTCCTCCTCGATCAGATAACCGATGGACATGGATTGAACGCCGTAGGCGACCATCGGGATCAACCGGTTTCCGCCTTCGGTATCCGGGCGCCCGGAAATCCCCAGCATGAGCGGTTGGCTTGGTCCGTAAATGTCGGCATCCAGAATACCGACTCGCGCACCTTCCGCCGCTAATGCCAGCGCCAGATTCGCGGCGGTCGTCGATTTCCCGACACCGCCTTTGCCGGAAGCGACCGCGATGATGTTCTTGACGCCGGGCATCGGCTTTAGATTCTTCTGGACCGAGTGGGAAACGATCTCCGTAACGATTTCCACCGTCACCTCGGTCGCGCCGGTTTCCGCACGGAGCTTTTGTTCGATCAGACTCTTGAGTTCGGCGTGGAAACTGGCCGCCGGGTAACCCAGAGCCACTTTCACCCGAATCCGGGAATCGTCTATTTCGATTTTCTTGATCGACTTGGTCGATACCAAATCCCGGTCCAGATTGGGATCCACCAAGGTCTTAAGGGCATTCTCAACATCGGATTGAGTCAGCGGCATTCGAATCTCCGGCATCTCGGGCCAAATAAGGCGTTATTCTACACAATTGGCCGCGAAGCTTAACGGATCAAAGGCTTCTTCGACTGGCGACGCACCAGGTTCGGAGCCCCACTCTACGGCGTCCGCCGTGGCTATGCGCCTCTGAACGCTCGGCCGAAATGTGGGATAATTTTGCGACCCAAGAAAACATTGAATTTCGCCACATGACCACCCATCGAACGATCCTCGTCACCAGCGCCCTACCCTATGCCAACGGCCCCATTCACTTGGGCCATCTGGTCGAGTACATACAAACCGACATCTGGGTGCGATTTCAGAAGATGCGCGGCAACACCTGCCATTATGTCTGCGCCGACGACACCCACGGCACGCCCATCATGCTCAGGGCCGAAAAGGAAGGCATCGCCCCGGAGGAACTGATTCGACGGGTCCATGGCGAGCATCTTAGGGACTTTACCGGTTTTCACATCGAGTTCGACAACTATTACTCGACCCATTCGGAGGAAACCCGGCAGTTAGCCGAAACCATTTACGGTCGGCTGAAAGAACGAAAGCTGATCGAGGACCGCTCGATCGAGCAGTACTATGATCCGGTCAAGGAAATGTTTCTCCCGGACCGCTTTATCAAGGGCGAGTGCCCAAAGTGCCATGCCAAGGACCAGTACGGCGATTCCTGCGAAGCCTGCGGTGCAACCTATTCGCCGACCGACCTGATCAACCCCTATTCCGCCGTTTCCGGCGCAGCTCCGGTGCGGAAGGAGTCGGTGCATTACTTTTTTAAACTTTCGGATTCGCGTTGCCATGATTTCCTAAGCAAATGGACAACCGGGCAACTCACTCCCGAACCCCCACTTCAAACCGAAGCCGCCAACAAAATGGCGGAATGGTTCGAGGCGGGGCTCTCCGACTGGGACATTTCCCGCGACGCGCCCTATTTCGGCTTCGAAATCCCCGACGCGCCGGGCAAATTCTTCTATGTCTGGCTGGACGCTCCCATCGGCTACATGGGTAGCTTCAAGAACCTGTGCGAGCGGCTGAATCTCGATTTCGACCAATATTGGAACAAGGATTCGAGTACCGAGCTCTACCACTTCATCGGCAAGGACATTCTCTATTTCCACGCGCTGTTCTGGCCGGCGATGCTGGAACACTCGGATTTCCGCACTCCCACCAAGATCTTCGCCCACGGCTTCTTGACCGTGAACGGCGAGAAAATGTCCAAATCCCGCGGCACTTTCATCACGGCGGAAAGTTATCTCCAGCAGGGCTTGAACCCCGAATGGCTGCGCTATTACTACGCCTGCAAGCTGAATGGGACGATGGAGGACATCGATCTCAATTTGGAAGACTTTGTGGCGAGGGTGAATAGTGATTTGGTGGGGAAATACGTCAATATTGCCAGCCGTTCCGCAACGTTTATTCAAAAGTATTTCGATGGCCGCCTTGATGAACCAAGCGAGGCTGGAAGCACTCTTCTAGCTGCGTCAATCACCCATGAGGAACTCATTGCCGAGGCTTATGAAGCGCGCGAATATGGAAAGGCTGTAAGAGAGGCAATGAGCTTTGCCGATCAAATAAATCAATATTTCGACCAGAATAAACCTTGGGAAATCGCCAAGGACCCGACCAAGCGTCAATTACTGCATGCTATCTGTTCCGATTGTCTCAGAGCGTTTTATCGCTTGACGATTTTCCTGGCACCGATAATTCCTGATACAGCCCGTAAGGCATTTGCATTATTCAAGATCCCTGACAATCCGTCTTGGGAAGATCTCGACTATCGCCCAGTTCGCGCTCCCAAAGAGCTGCGTGAATACCAACACCTCCTCACCCGCATCGACCCTAAACAAATCGAGTCACTCGTGGAAGCCAACAAACACAACCTGCAAGCCGCTGCTCAGCCGGAACCTCATTCCCAGCAACGTCACGCCGAGCATCAGCAACACACGATTCAACCGATCGCCGACACCATATCGATCGACGACTTCGCCAAGATCGATCTGCGCATCGCCCGCATCGCCAAAGCGGAGCACGTGGAAGGCGCCGACAAGCTGCTGAAGCTGACTCTGGATATCGGCAGCGAGACACGAACAGTGTTCGCGGGCATCAAATCGGCCTACGATCCGGCACAATTGGAAGGGAAGCTGACCGTCATGGTCGCGAATCTGGCACCGCGCAAGATGAAGTTCGGTCTGTCGGAAGGCATGGTGCTGGCTGCGAGCGACGAACGCGGAGGACCGTTCGTTTTGATCCCGGACGAAGGCGCGCAGCCGGGAATGCGGGTCAAGTAGTCGAAGCAGGCGTGGGAACGGTCGGAGCCGTTCCCACGCCCCTCATCACTCGCCGGTAGTCGGATCGATTACCGTCTTGATCTCCGAAATCCGGTTGGCCGGAAAACCACCCTCTTGGGCATGCTGCCGAATCATCTTCTCGTTGGGGGCGATATACACGCAATAGACTTTGTCGTCGGTGACATAGCTCTGCACCCACTGAATTTGCGGTCCCAGACGGTTCAGCACGCTGCACGATTTCTGCGAAACGGCGTGCAACTCCTGATCAGACAGTTTTCCCGCGCCTGGAATGTCACGTTCGATTAAGTACTTGGGCATATCAGCCTCCTCTCGTTATAGTCGTCAAAAAACCGTCGGGACTTCGGAGCCGCCATCAGGCGGCTCCGAAGTCCGTCACATCAGCGACGCTGAAATTCCGCGAAAATCTCCGCCGGCTTTGCTTCGGCCACGCTCTTATACAGCGAGTAAGCGCCAAAACGCATCTGGTGCGGGCGTCCGAGCTTTTCCTTGTAGAAGTCGATAGCGAACTGCTCTTTCAACTCCTTGCCGTCCCAGTGATAGAGCTTCAGGTACTGCTCATTGTCCTTGCCCTTCTTGTCCCAGTTGGCAAGCAGCGACGAAGTGTAGTAAAGCCGTTTCCCGTCCCAGCTCGACGACACCATATTGACTTGCGCGCCGATGTGCTTCTCGTAGATTTGCACCGGTTTGTGCGGATTCGAGATATCGAATGCCCGGGTGTTGCCGTCCATGAAGGTATTCACCCAAAGCCGCTTGTCGTCGTTGGAGATCGAAATATCGACGGGCAACGGCACCTTCGAGGGATCGCCGATATCCGCGACTTCCTTGGCTTGCCACTCGCCCTTGTCATCTTCGTAGATCAGCCAGATCTTGGAGGTGAGTGCCGTCGTGGTGAAGCAGTAGTTGTGGTTTTCTTCCCAGGCGCAACGCACTTCCAGGGGCGAACCCGGTACGTCGAACACCTTCTTAGGCTTGCGGCTGTGAAGATCCCAGACGACCACCGTATTGCCGAAATGCTTCATCGCCTCCTTGTCGGACAGCATCTTGCCGAAGTCCATCATGTAGTTGTTCCATCCGGTGAAGGACGAGGAAACCAGCACGTTGCGCCTCGGCAGCGCACGCACGTCGTAGTTGTAGCCGTCGGCATACTTGCCCGTCTTCACGGCACCACGCAGATCGCTGTCGGTGGGCACCCAGTGAGTCGCCACGTAATCGCCCTGGTTGGTGTATTCCACCATCGCCGTCCGTCCGCCGTGATCCTTGTTGTTCGAGAGCCCCGTGATCAGCATCCGTCCCGGCAAAGCGTAAAACGAGTGAGGCCCGACCACGCCGCCGCTTTTCGCGACGAAATCGGTAATCGTTTTATGCAGCTTGGGCTTGGCTGGATCGCTATGGACGTCGAAGATGAAAATCTTGCTGGTGTCCAACCCGCCAGCCCAGAGATAATTCCGGTCGTCGGTAAAATCGGAATGGTGCGCTTCGTTACGTCCGCCAACAGAGAGACTGTCCACTACCTTCCCGTATTTGGGCGACTTCGGATTGATGTCCACGGTCACCAGCTTGTCCTGCTCGTCGCCGACACCCGTCGCACCCAGGGTCCAAACGTATACGTAATCTTCCTGCCCCGTGATTTTCGCCATATAAGGCGACAGACAGGTCTCATCCGCCTGGACGGGGGACATGCCGATTCCAGCCAAAACCAGTCCGGATGCCAATCCCAGCGTCATGCCCCGAACCGCCCGAACCAGATTCTTTTCTCTTATCCGTTGCTTTTTCATCGCATAACCTCTTGGTTTTTAGTCACTCTTGGGTTTGAAATAGTCGTCGAGCAAATGGCTCAAGCAGACCTCCAACGGACGTACGGATTGCTCGACTTTCATTCGCAGCAAAGCGCCTTGCAGGCCATCAGCAAGCAAGTCCGCCATCAATTCGGCCGACAGATCGGCGCGTATCGTTCCTTCCGCCTGGGCGCGAGCTAAACCTTCCGTGTACTTATCCCTGTAACGATGAAAGGCATCCCGGAGAGCGGCCATACAGGTCTCGTTGGTATCTCCGATCTCGCCGATCAGGTTGCCCAGTAAACATCCTCCTTTGAACTGTCTCCGCTCCAATTCTGCGATCAAATCGCAGAAATAACGTTTCATCGCGGACAGCGCATCCAACTCCGGCCGACTCAGGTAATCGCCCAATTGTCGAATGAATGGCTCTATGTAGTGCTGGACCACTTCCGCCCCGAACTCCTCCTTGCTAGAGAAGTAGTTGTAAAACGATCCCTTCGGAACCTGAACGCTGGACAGCAAGTCCTGTAGACCGGTGCCGTGATAGCCATGCTCCATGAGCATGGCAACACCCTGGTCCAAAAGCTTTTCGCGAGTAATCTGTTTGTTGCCGATTCGAGCCATGTGGCGACTATACGACCGGTCGTCTACTTATGCAATAAAAATTATTACAAGGAAGAAATCCGGGAGGCGCCCGGTGCCTCGATCGGAGGCAGCAGAGGCACATGGCAATTTGTCCGAAATTGAAGGATTCGAGCCGGATAGTGATGCTGCGGCCGGTTAGCGCCCTGTTCACTGGCACCTGCGACGGAAACCGCCTGGCACGGCGGTCAGGCCGAGAATGACTGGCGTGAAGTTTCTCCGCGGCGCGTCGACCCATCCGGCCCGTAGGTCGCATCCGCCGACGAAGCGCCGTAGAGAAAATTCAAACTGGAATCGATATGACGCTGCAAGAGCGCGATATAAGCGCCGTTAAGCTCATTCTGCTTTCTGCAAGCCGAACCGAGGCGCACGATTTCCCGCCATTCGGCAAGGAGGGCTCTGGTCTGCGGCGACTCGGGATCGAGCCGATCAAGGAAGGCCGCAACGCCGCCTTCGTTGCCCTGAAAACCGCAAGCGCGGACGAGATGGTTCTGCCGAGCGGCCAAATCGTTGAGCAGGAATGCGAGTTTCTGTTTCTTCGAGGCGGTCAGTTCCAACGCCTCCGTGTCGCGCGCCGCTAGACTTCGCGCCTCCTCCTCAAGCAGCCTGGACATTTCGCCGAGTCCGTCCAGCGTTTGGCTGAAAAGGTCGTGAAGATCCTGGCCGTGCGCGATCATGAAAATTCAGGAAGCTTTTGTTCCATGGCGATCAGCTTTTCGGCCGCTCGCTGCGGGTTGATCTCGTAGTTTCCCGACTGAACCGCGCTGGCAATGCGGGTCACTCTCGCTTCGTCGACCGAGGGTTCGCTCAACAGACGTTGTTTGATCTCGGAGAGCCGAAGCGACATTTCGGGCGACACGCTGACACTGTAGGTCGATGAGGCATTGCCGCCGCCTGTACCTGCCGCGGTGCTCGATTTCTTTTGTAGTCCGCCGACGGAAAGACCGCTAACGCTGTTTTGAAGTTTGATTTCCATGACCGTATCCTCTCGGGAATTTCAATTCTTATCGGCCTCCCGACGGTGAACTTTAGCGCAAAACCACGTTTTTCTGTCCGGCGTTCAAAGCCGTATCAATACGAGGCCAGGACCTGCAACCGTACCTTCCACGATTCTCGCGGATTGGTCGTTGCGAACGCGAATACGCTGCCCCGCCTCCCCATCATTCAGAGCCTGTCCCGACATCTTGACGGCAAAATGACTGCTCTCCGCCTGAATAATGACCTTCTGTCCACGCCGAATCATTTTCGGCACAGATAACCATTCGGGGCTCAGTACCGCGCCGGCCGCCAAGGTGCGTTTGACGGGCCGATTGACGACCGGATCGAAAGAAGTGAAATAACTGCCGCGCAAGTTCGCGAGGTCTCGTTTTTCGAAGCCGAGATCCGCCTCGGTGAGAACTGAGCCTTGCCGGACGGCGTTTTTCAGAACGACGACTTCCCGATACGCTTTCACGTGAACCTTGTTGTACACGGTCCAAGAATGCGTTCCTTCGCAACGCACGCCGACGGAAAGAAAACCGCTTTCGCGCCGCCCTGGAAGAAAGAAGGCCTCCAGCGGCCGATCGCAAAGCGGCAATTGCAGACGACCGTCCAGCCTGACCGGGTCTGCCTGGAATTCCTGATTCCGCTGACGGAAATCCGACTCGATCAGGGCCATTATCGCAGCTGCTATCGATTCGTTGGTTTGCAGGCGGTCTGCCGCGAAAGCCGCGGGAATCGCCAGCGCGAGCAGAAGCAGGAATTTGAGTTTGGCACGCATAGATAACCTCCGATGATGGACCAAGACATGCATCTAATATGCCGCGCCGGACTCAAGCGGATCGCACACCTGCCGCTACACTTTAGTCACCGTCAATCTTCCCAGGAAATTCACAATGGCAAGCATACTCGAAGGCGTAGATCAAAGAACTAAGCTCGCGGGACATAACCGCCTCGAGCTGCTGCTCTTCAAACTTGGCGGCAACCAGCGCTTCGGTATTAACGTGTTCAAGGTGCAGGAGGTCATACAGTGCCCGCCCTTGACTCAGCTGCCGAAATCGAACCCGGTGATTTGTGGCGTCGCTCACTTGCGCGGCAAGACCATACCCATGATGGATCTCTCCATGGCAATTGGCGCGCGCCCGCAACCACGCGACGGGAGTGGCTATGTCATCATTACCGAGTACAATCGATCCACCCAAGGATTCCTCGTCAGCACTGTCGATCGCATCATCAATATGGGATGGGAGCAGATTCAGCCGCCGCCGAAAGGCGCAGGCAAAGAAAGCTATTTAACCGCTGTAACGCAATACGAGAAGGAACTCATCGAAGTTATCGACGTTGAAAAAGTGATGAAGGAAGTCATGGGCGAGTGCGACCAGGTTTCGGACGGTGTGATCGAGGAGGACGCCAAGAACCTTGAGCAGCATGTACTCGTCGTGGATGATTCATTTGTGGCCCGCAATCAAATTCTGCGTGTTTTGAACCAACTCGAAGTGGAGAGCACAATTGCCAAAGATGGTCAGGAGGCGTTGGAAATCCTCGAACATTGGATATCGGAAGGAAAGAATTTGAACGAGTACTTGGCGATGATCATTTCCGACGTGGAGATGCCTCGAATGGACGGCTATACGCTCACGACCAAGGTACGCAAAGACCCTGCTATGAAGGAAGTATACGTATTGCTCCATACCTCCCTGAGCGGAGTTTTCAATCAGGCGATGGTTGAAAAAGTCGGCGCCAACAAATTCCTCGCCAAATACGATCCGGACGATCTTGCTCGGGTCGTACAGCAACGCCTCAAAGACCATATCGCCGCGCAAGCGACAACAGGGCGCAGGGACTTCTGAACTGGCTATATCGGGCAAAACGCAAGCGCCGTCCATCGGCGTGTCGATTGGAGTATTCATGAATTCGGACTTGAATCCCGAAGCGTTCGCGGTGTTCCAGAAATTTCTCGTGGACGCCTGCGGGATATTGCTCAGCGACAACAAGCAATACCTGGTGAAGAATCGTTTGACCGGCCTGCTAAAAGAGAGTGATTATTCATCCATAGCGCAGTTGGTAACTGCGCTCCGAAGCGATGCTGTCTCCGCTAAGCTCAGAACCCGTATTATCGATGCCATGACCACGAATGAGACTTTTTGGTTTCGTGACAACACCCATTTCGAGGAACTTAGAAATGTTCTCTTGCCTGCCTGGGCAGCCAACAAAACCGGCGGCACCTTGAGAATTTGGTCCGCAGCCTGCTCTTCGGGACAGGAGCCTTATTCGATAGGCATCTGCGTCGAGGAATTTTTTCGTTACGGTTGGACCGGCATCAAAAGAAACGTACAGGTCATCGGGACCGATATTTCGGAATCGGTTTTGGCCGAAGCTTCTCAGGCCGTCTATAGCGAAATGGCCTTGTCGCGCGGACTGGATGAAAATCTGAGGTCACGCTACTTCGATCGCTATCAGGACAAGTGGAAACTTAAATCGGAGATCGTTGATCGGGTCCGATTCCAACAATTCAACCTGCTCAAGCCTTTCGCGGCGCTAGGCAGGTTTGATATCGTCTTTTGCCGTAACGTACTGATTTACTTCTCCGAAGAATTGAAGCGCGATATTTTGACGCGCATGGCCAAAGCGCTCAATCCAGGCGGCTATCTGTTCCTAAGCAGCACGGAATCCCTTCCCTCCGGACTCGATCTTTATGAAACCGTTCGCGGGGCCTCTTGTCGCTATTACCGTCTAAAGCCGGCCTTCTGACGCCACCCGGCAAATTTGCCGCCTCAAGTGGCGAAAAATTGCCGCCGTTTTTTTCCGCTCTCACGTCTTAATTTGCAAGCCTTTGTTTAAACAAAGGATTTTTACGTGGCATACCTCGTGCTTGACGCCACATAACTGGCAACGAGGATATGTTTATGACGATCAACTTCGACAATGCCCTCGGCATTCATCCCCTGGCACTGAAACTCCGCGACCGCCGTACCGAGTTGTTGGCCTCCAACCTGGCCAACGCCGACACGCCGAATTACAAGGCCCGCGATCTGGATTTCCGTTCGGTACTGCAAAGCGTCCACACGTCCCCTCTCAAGCTCGCGGCTACACAAGCCGGGCATGTGACTGCGACAGCGCCCGGATCGCGGGGAGAAGCCCTGTATCGGCTACCGTCGCAACCCAGTCTCGACGGCAATACGGTGGAAACCGAGCAGGAACAGATGCGTTTCGCCGAAAACGCGGTGCAATACCAGGCCACGCTCAACTTCTTGAGTGGCAAGATCGCCTCTCTGCGAACCGCCTTAACAGGAGAATAACCATGTCGTCGTTCAAAATCTTCGATATCGCCGGCTCCGGCATGACTGCGCAGTCGCTGCGGCTCAACCTGGTAGCCAGTAACTTATCCAATGCGGACAGCGTCAGCAGCAGCGTCGAACAGACTTATCGATCGCGACAGCCCGTATTTGCGGCACAGCTTCAGGAGGCCGTGGACAAGCGAAACACGCCGGTCGGCGTGCAGGTACTCGGCGTCGTCGAGAGTCAGGCGCCCTTGCGCATGGAATATGCGCCGGACCACCCGATGGCCAACGACGAAGGCTATATCTTCAAGCCGAACGTCAACACAATCGAAGAACTGACCAATATGATGTCCGCGTCCCGCTCCTACCGGGACAACGTCGAAGTGGCGAATACCGCCAAGCAACTGATGCTTCAGACCCTGCGTCTCGGACAGATCTGAGGTGACCGATCATGAGCCTAGACATCAACACGCTCAAATCGCTTGGCCTGACCGAAACCGCGGCACCGACTCGGAAGCGCAACGAACTGGGGCAAGAAGATTTCTTCAAGCTGATGGTTACCCAGTTGACCAGTCAGAATCCTTTAAAGCCTCAGGACGGCGCCGAATTCGTCAATCAGCTGGCGCAGTTCAGCACCGTCACGGGAATCCAGCAATTGCAATCCTCGTTCGCCGACTTTGCGGCGTCCGCCAACAAGGAACAGGCCTTGATGGCCGCGAACCTGGTGGGACGATCCGCGCTGATCGCGTCCGATAAAGCGATTCTGGCCGCGAACGGCACGATCCAGGGCGAGTTGGCCGTGCCGTACGAGGCCTCGCAGGTCAATATTCGGATCATGGACAAGAACGGCAACTTGATCCGCACATTGGAACTCGGGCCTCAAACCGAAGGGCCGTTGTCGTTCGAGTGGGACGGAAAACTGGACGATGAATTGCACTTTGCCGATCCCGGACTTTACAGGATCAAAGCCGAGGCCGTTATCGCCGGCAAAACGACTGCGCTCGAAACCCAAATCGCCGCGCCCGTGGAAAGCGTAACCGTGGGCGGCTCGAAAGGCATGGAAGTCCAGCTCAGCGGTCTCGGACGTTACACCCTGGGCGATATCCGGGCTGTCCTTTAATGAACATCATAGTCATCTAGCGAGGTAAGACATGGCTTTTAACAGTGCCTTGAGCGGCCTGAATGCCGCATCCAATATGCTCTCGGTGACCGGCAACAACATTGCCAACGCCAATACGACCGGATTCAAGAAATCGCGCTCCGAATTCGCCGATGTCTATGCGAGTAGCTTGGGAGGCGTCTCGTCCATCACGCCAGGAGCCGGTGTCCGGGTCACCAATGTGGCGCAACAGTTCACCCAGGGCAACCTGGATTTCACCGAGAACAACCTCGATCTCGCGATCAGTGGCGAAGGCTTTTTCGTCATGGGGGACAACGTCAACAACATCAACGAACGGGTCTACACCCGCGCCGGTTCTTTTCACATGGACCGGGAAGGCTATGTGGTCAATCACCTCGGCCAGCCGCTGCTGGTTTATGCGCCGAACGGCGAAACAGTCGAGGAAGGCTTCAGTACCGGCGTATTCCAGACCCTGCAACTCGATTCTACGCAGGGCTTACCGAAAGCCACGAGCTCGATAGACATGAGCGTCAATCTGGATTCGCGCAAAACCACGCCCGCCACATCGCCTTTCGACCCGGCAGACCCCACCAGCTATACCCATGCAACATCGGTCACGACATACGACTCGCTTGGCAACACCCACATCGCGACCAGTTACTACGTCAAAGGCGCGGCGCTGAATGCCTGGGATCTATATGTCTATGTGGACGGGGTAGACATGCTGGACGACGCGGCCCCCAACTCGATTCCTCTGACATTCGACAACGACGGCAAGCTCGCCTCGGTCGACGGCAACCCGGCAACGACCCAATTCACGACCGACTTAGTGTCCATCAACCCCAGCGCCCAACCCATCCAGCTCACCATCGATCTGGCCGGTTCGACACAACTGGGCAGCGCGTTCAGCGTCGACACCTTGAACCAAGACGGTCTGACCATCGGCCGGCTCACCGGCGTGGACATCGACGACACCGGTGTCGTTTTTGCCCGTTTCAGCAACGGCGGCTCCAAACCGCTGGGCCAGGTGGCCATGGTCCGATTCCAAAACCCGCAAGGATTGTCCAAGCTCGGCGATACCACCTGGGGAGAAAGCGCAAACTCCGGGGTGCCGATCAATGGCGTAGCCGGCACCAGCAGTTTCGGTTCCATCAAGGCTGGCGCCCTCGAAGGAGCCAACGTGGACCTGGCCCAGCAGCTGGTCAATCTGATTATCGCCCAACAGGCGTATCAGGCGAACGCGCAGACCATTTCCACCGAAAACACGATCACCCAGACACTGCTCAACATTCGTTAACACCCGATAGCCAGGAACTCCGACCATGGATCGCAGCCTTTATGTCGCCATGAGCGGTGCCAAGCAGATTCTGCTGGCGCAGGCATCCAACGCCAATAATCTCGCAAATGCAAATACGCCGGGGTTTCGAGCGGATTTCGAGCAACTCCGCTCGATGCCGGTATTCGGAAACGGCTATCCGAGTCGGGTCTACGCCATGACCGAGCGCCCTGGCGTCGATTTGTCGACGGGCTCCCTGCAAACCACCGGGCGCGACCTCGACGTCGCGATCAACGGAGATGGCTGGCTGGCCGTGCAGGCCAAGGACGGCAGCGAAGCTTACACCCGGGCCGGAGACTTACATATTACGCCTGCAGGGCAGCTGGTCACCGGCAGCGGTCTGCCGGTGCTCGGCAACGCGGGCCCCATCGCCATTCCGCCCGCACAGAAGGTCGAAATCGGCTCAGACGGCACCATCAGCATCATTCCGCAGGGTGCCAACGCCACCGCCCTGGCGATTCTCGACCGCATCAAACTGGTCAAACCCGAAAAATCGCAGCTTGAAAAAGGCGAGGATGGCCTGATGCGAATCAAGGACGGTACTCCCGTAGAAGCCACCAACGAGGTTCAACTGGTAACCGGATCACTGGAGGGCAGCAACGTCAGCACCGTGGAAGAAATGGTGCAAATGATCGAACTGGCGCGTGAGTTCGAATACCAGATCAAGATGATGAAGACCGTCGAAGACGACGGCAATGCCAGCGCCGAGCTCATGCGGATCGGCTAAAAGACACTCCGAGAGGTTCACGACCATGACCACCCCTTCCCTTTGGATCGCCAAGACCGGCCTGGATGCGCAGCAAACCCATATGTCGGTGATTTCGCACAACCTGGCCAACGTCAACACCACCGGCTTCAAAAAAGAGCGAGCTTTGTTCGAAGACCTGCTGTACCAAAACGTCAGGCAGGTAGGCGCTCAGTCCACGCAAAACACGACTCTGCCTTCCGGCCTGCAATTGGGCACCGGCGTAAGGACGGTCGCCACGGAAAAGATTCATACTCAAGGCAACATCCAACAGACTGGAAACTCCCTGGATATCGCCATCAACGGCCGGGGCTTTTTCCAGATCCTGATGCCGAACGGCGATCTCGCCTACACCCGGGACGGCTCCTTCAAGCTCGATTCCAACGGACAAATCGTCACCAACGGCGGCAACCCCCTGGAACCAGCCATGACCGTGCCCCAAGGCGCCCTGAGCGTCACTATCGGCAACGACGGTACGGTATCCGTGCTCGAACCGGGAAACCCCACCCCCAACGTCATCGGCGAAATCCAGCTGGCGGACTTTATCAACCCGACGGGATTGGAACCAATCGGTGAAAACCTGTACCGGGAGTCGGTTTCGAGCGGTGCTCCGATCGTCGGCGTACCGGGAGAAGACGGTATCGGAAAGCTCGTCCAGGGCTCTTTGGAAACCTCGAACGTGAACGTGGTGGAAGAACTGGTCAATATGATCGAAACCCAACGCGCTTACGAAATGAACTCCAAAGCGATCGCAACCACTGACGAGATGCTCGGGTTCGCCACCAATACTCTCTGATTGATCCGATGAAATACGCGGCTTTCTTTCTCATCCTGCTGACCTTGAACGGCTGTGCCTCCATCCTCAATCCGCCGCCGCGCCGGGATCCCGCCTACGCGCCGGCCCGTCCCGAGGACATGACGCCGCCCATGCAGAATCCCGGCGCAATTTTCCAGTCCGGCTACGACATGCGGTTGTTCGAGGATCATAAAGCGCGCCGGGTAGGTGACACCCTTACCATTAAGCTGGTCGAACGGACGAATGCCCAGAAAGACGCGGACACCAAGGCTGACCGTTCGGCAACCACCCAGGTAAAGGCACCCATGCTGATGGGGCAGGAAACGGCTGAAATCCTCGGCTACAACGTATCCAGCAGTCTGGAATCGACCCACAAATTCGAAGGAAAAGGCGAAAGTAATCAGAGCAATCTCTTGACGGGAAACATCAGCGTGACCGTGGTGGAAGTCCTGCCCAACGGCAATCTTCGGGTACGAGGCGAAAAACGGGTCGGCCTGAACCAAGGCAACGAATACATCAAGCTCTCGGGGCTGGTGCGTCCGGTCGATATCGACACCACCAATAGCGTGGATTCCACCAAGGTCGCCGACGCGACCTTCATTTACAATGGAGAGGGCGTAGTGGCGGACGTCAACCGCATGGGCTGGCTGCAACGTTTTTTCACCAGCATACTGTTCCCGTTCTGATCGACTGAGGTAAGACCATGGCTAGGTTCACTCTGCACTCAGTCATAAAAATCGGTCTTCTCGGCTTGGCGTTCTCACAATCCCCGGCGATGGCTGAACGGGTCAAGGATATCGCCTCGGTCGCCGGGGTCCGCAGCAACCAGCTGATCGGGTACGGGCTGGTCGTCGGTCTGAACCGCACTGGCGATAAGAACCGCTTCACCAGCCAAACCCTGCGCAACATGCTGCTCCAATTGGGCGTCACCGTGCCGCCGGGTATCGACCTGAAATCCAAAAATATCGCCGCCGTATCCGTACAAGCCGACCTTCCGGCATTTGCAAAGCCCGGCCAAACGATAGATGTGAACGTTTCATCTTTGGGCGATGCCACCAGTCTCCGCGGCGGCAGCCTCTTGATGACGCCCCTCAGGGGCGCCGACGGCCAGATCTACGCGGTTGCCCAAGGCAATCTCGTCGTCGGCGGGTTAAGCGCTCAAGGCCTAGACGGCTCCAAGGTTACCGTCAACGTGCCCAGCGCCGGCCGGATTCCGAACGGAGCCACGGTCGAGCGCGAAGTTCCGACAGGATTCGCGCAAGGCAGCCATCTGATACTCAACTTGCATACGCCCGATTTCACCACCGCCAACCAAGTGGCCGACATCATCAATCGAACTTACGGCGGAAGCGTGGCGCGCGCCTTGGACGCGGCGTCCGTTCAGGTCAGCGCACCCCATGATCCGGCTCAGCGGGTCTCGTTCACGTCGCTGATCGAAAATCTGGACGTGAGTCCGGGCGAAGCCCCTGCCAAGGTCATCGTCAATTCGCGTACCGGGACGGTAGTGATCAGCAGCCATGTCCGGGTTCAACCCGCCGCGGTGACCCACGGCAACCTCTCGGTGACCATCAGCGAAAAGCCCATCGTCAGCCAACCTCCGGCCTTATCCGGAGGTTCGACCGCCATAGTGCCCCGCTCGGACGTAACCGTGAACGAGGAAGCGAATCGCATGTTCGTTTTCAATCCCGGCGTATCGCTGGATGAAATCGTGCAGGCGGTCAATCGCGTGGGCGCTGCACCGAGCGACCTCGTCGCCATTCTGGAAGCCCTGCGAAGCGCCGGAGCGTTGCGGGCCGAGCTGATCGTGATATAGGAGAACCGGCATGATAAAGCAGACTGGCATGGCCGATGTGTATACCGATTTCAACGGCACCGCCCGGCTCAGGAATCAGGCCAAGCATGATCCGAAAGCGGCGCTGAACGAGACCGCCCGGCAATTCGAGTCTCTGTTCATCCAGATGGCCTTGAAAAGCATGCGGGAGGCGGTCCCGAACGGCGGGCTCACGGACGGCAAGCAGTCGCAGATGTTCCGCGACATGTACGATCAGCAATTGGCGGTGGAACTCGGCAAGCGATCCAGTCTCGGCCTCTCCGATATGCTGGTTCGGCAACTGGGCGGCGAAAAGTCCTCCGATGAGGCGAAACCCGGCATGGGTCTGGACGATTACCGCGGCAACGCGTTAGTCAGGATCGATAAGGGATCTTCCGAGCATACAACAGCCGAAAATTCGAAATCGGATTATGGAGCTGGAGCTCGGATGACCGATAAAGCTCGCGTGCAACCTCGGTCCGCCCAGAGTGACTCCCGAACCGGAGCATTCGCCAATCCCGAGGAATTCGTAAAGGCGCTCTGGCCTCATGCTCAGGAAGCGGCCGCCGAACTGGGCGTCGACCCCAAGCTGCTGCTGGCGCAGGCGGCTTTGGAAACGGGCTGGGGAAAATCCATGGCGGCACGAGGGAACGACGGACACAGCCATAATCTGTTCGGCATCAAGGCGGACCGGCACTGGAGCGGCCGTCATATGACCGCCCGCACCCTGGAATACGCCGACGGTATCGCCGTGCGTAATAGAGCAGCATTCCGCACCTACAACGATTACGCCGAGAGTTTTCGCGATTACGTGCAGTTCCTTAAGACCAACCCTCGTTACGCAACGGCCTTGGAGCATGCCGATAATCCACGGCAATTCATGGCTTCATTGCAAAAGGCCGGCTACGCCACGGATCCTTATTATGCACGCAAGGTTCTCTCCATATACGAGGAAAATCGTGCGCTTGAAAAGTTGCCCGTTGCCTGATCCGGTCTTCAGTTAGGACGATCGGTGCCGATAACAGGCGTAAGAACATTATCCATTCGAGTGGTTGAATCATGGCTGGCGGACTTCTTGGCATAGCGACATCCGGACTGATGGCGGCTCAGCGCGGATTGGCGACGACCGGACACAATATCGCCAACGTCAACACCGACGGCTACAGCCGCCAAAGAACGGAACAAGTCGAGCGCTTGCCTTCGTTTACCGGGGCGGGATTTGTGGGCAACGGCGTCGACGTTGCGTCCATTACCCGCTCCTACGACAGTTTTCTTAACGCTCAGCTCCGAAGCAGTCTCTCCGCGCATGGGGAATTGGAGACGTATCACGGCATGGCTTCACAGGTCGACAACTTCATCGCCGATCCGGACGCCAGTCTGTCGCCCTCGCTCCAATCGTTCTTTAACTCGGTGCAGGACGTAGTCAACGACCCCACATCCATCGCCGCGAGACGCGTCATGCTGACCGAAGGCGAAACGCTGGTGCAGCGTCTTAATACGCTGAACGGCCGCATGGATGAGCTGCGCAGCCAAGTGAATCAGAGCCTGAGCACCAATATCGACGAGATCAACGGTCTGGCCAGAGGTATCGCCTCTTTGAACGAGCGCATTGTTGTTGCCTATAACCAAGCAGGCAAACCGCCCAATGATTTGCTCGATCAGCGCGATCTGTTGACCGAACAGTTGGCGCAGAAAGTAGGCACCAGCTTGTTCGAGCAAAAGGACGGCTCTTTGAACGTGTTTATAGGCAGCGGACAGGCGCTGGTGATGGGCTCGACGGCAAACCAGCTCAGCTTGCAGAACTCGACCTATGATCCCAATCAGAAAGACATTGCCATTACCGCCGGCGGTTCTGTCGCTGTTGTCGTGACCACTGCTATCAGCGGCGGAGAAATCGGGGGATTGTTGCGCTTCGGCAGCGAGGTACTCGACCCGGCCCAAAACGCCCTGGGCCGTATCGCTGCGGGGCTCGCCGCAACATTCAACGCGCAGCACTCGCTCGGCTCCGACTTGAACGGAAACGCCGGGGCCGATTTCTTCAGCGACGTTACAAACGCCGCAATCGGCCAGTATAGTTGGTTCGGCAGGCAAACGAATAGCGGCAACGCCATATTATCCGTCGCGTTCGACAACAGCGCTGGAAACGGTTCCTCCGATCTGACCGCAAGCGACTATCGCCTGGATTATGACGGCGCCAATTACACCCTCACGCGCCTGAGCGACAATACGCAATTCAACAATGCGACCGGTGCCTTTGCCATAGATGGCTTGGCTATCGGCATTGGCGGCGGTGCTGTAGCAGCCGGCGACAGCTTTCTCATTCGCCCGTTCCGCCGAGTAGCCGGCGATCTAAGCGTTTCGCTGACCGACCCCCGAGAAATTGCTGCAGCTGGGTCGCCTTTTGCAGGCCCCGGTGACAACACCAACGCCCGCGCCCTGGCTCAACTACAGACATTGCCCTCGCTTTTGGGCGGTAAAGCGAGTTACCAGGACGCTTATAACGAGATCGTGGGCGATGTGGGCACGCTGACCCACGCCGCCGACATCGACAGCACCGCTCAGAAACAATTGCTCGACCATGCTCGACAGGCACGAGACTCGGTTTCAGGGGTGAATCTCGATGAGGAAGCCGCCAACCTGCTTCGGTATCAACAAGCCTATCAAGCCGCCGCGCAGTTGATTCCCGCGCTGAACAGTATGTTCGACGCACTGATCGGAGCCATAAGGAGATAAGCATGCGCATTTCGACGCCCTTGATGGAACAATTCGGCATCGACGCCATCCTCAGGCAGCAGGCGAAGCTCTCCAAGACCCAATTGCAGCTCTCCACCGGCCAGCGCATTCTGACGCCCTCGGATGATCCCAGCGCCGCGGTACGTGCGCTGGACTTGAAGGAGTCGCTGGAAAACAATCGGCAATTTCAGTCCAACATTCAGGCTGTTCGCTCGAGACTCGAATTTGAGGAATCCACTTTGGCGGGAGCGGACAACGTGTTGCAGCGCGCACGTGAATTGGCTGTCCGAAGCCTCAATGATACGCTCAGCCCGAGTGATCGGCAGGCGATCGGGCAGGAAATGCAGCAGCTGTTGGACGAAATGCTCGGACTGGCGAATACGCGCGACGCCAACGGCGAATATATTTTCGCCGGCTTCCGTTCCGATACCGTCCCGTTCGCATTTGACGGCGGCGGGACGCCGCCGAGCTACGTCTATCAAGGCGACAAGAATCAGCGCCTCTTGCAAATCGCTCCGCAACGACATATGGCCGATGGCGATTCCGGATTTTCCATATTCGAGAATATTCCTTCGAGCTCGGGTGCCAATGCGATCGCGGCCTCAGGCGGTACCCAGAACATACTCAATACCTTGTACTCCCTCACCCGGACTTTGAGCGGACAGTTCACCGCATCCCACGGCGCCGTTATGGGAACGAACGATCTGTCCTCCGGCATTGACTACAGCGGCGGCCCGGCAAAGAATTTCGATCTGGCCATTGATGGCGGTGCGCCGGTCACGGTTTCCGTCGCCGCAGCGAATTATGCTTCAGCGGATGATCTCGTTGCCGCCATAAACGCCGGCATCAACGCCACCGCTTTGAATGGAACCGTGGTCGCCCAACATCGATCAGGCTTTATCGAGTTCGTATCGACAACCACCGGGACTGCCTCATCCGTGGAGATCAGTGACGACACCGATGGAGTCCTGACCGATTTCGGCTTCGCCGGCCCACAGACCGGCACAGGAGCCGACGTTGCTTTCCACGACGCTGCCAGCGCCGCATTGAAGGACATCGATGCCGCCCTCCAGAACATCCTGGATACCCGCGCCAGCGTCGGCGCACGCTTGAATGCGCTGGACGAACAAGAGGATGTTCACGACAAATTCATCATCGACACCCAAGCGAATCTTTCCGAAATAGAGGATCTGGACTACGCAGAAGCAATCAGTCGGTACAACATCCAGTTTGTCGCGCTACAGGCTGCGCAGCAAGCTTATGTTAAAGTACAAGGACTGTCTCTTTTCAATTATCTTTAAGCGGTAAACGCGGCATTCCGTGCCTCTTCCCGGTGCGAGCCCTTCCGGGCGTTATTCGCACGTTCGAATTTATTTTCGGCCGATTTGTCTTTGATTCAGGCATCCCTTTTGCGGTGAAAATGGCATTGTGGTTAGAAACTTCAAGCTTGCCCTGAAGCTGATCGCACGCGATTGGCGTAGCGGCGAATTAACCATCCTGATGGCGGCCCTCCTGATCGCAGTGGCCAGTTCCACCGCGGTCAGCCTGTTGGGCGACAGATTGACCCGTACGATGAGTCTCCAGGCGGCGGAGTTCTTGGCGGCCGATCTCGTTATCGGCGGCCATCAGGAGCCATCGGATGCTTGGCGGCAACAGGCGTCCGCACAGGGGCTGCTAGTCGCCGGTACCACCGAATTTTCCAGCGTTTTGATCGAAAACGACGAACTGCTTCTGGTGGGCGTCAAAGCCGTCGAGGAAGGTTATCCGCTACGCGGCTCGCTTCGCACCACTCTGGGCGATGTCACGGCCGCAGTTGAAACCCACGACATCCCGAAAAGCGGGGAGGCTTGGGTGGAGCAGCGCGTGCTCACAACCTTGGGTTTGAGCTTGGGCGGCGAAATCACAGTGGGTGAAAAACCGCTGCGAATCACTCGCATTCTCACCCATGAACCCGACCGCCGTGGCGATCTCTACAGCCTCTCGCCCCGGGTGCTGATGAATCGAGCCAATGTCGCCGAGACCCGGGTCATTCAACCCGGAAGTCATGTTCATTATTACGAATTGTTTGCCGGGGACGAGCGTGCGCTACGCACATTCAAGCTATGGCTCAAGCCCCAACTGCATCCGGGTCAACGTATTCTCGACGTACACGAGGATCGGCCCGAACTGGGCAATGCCCTGAACCGTGCAGAGCGTTATCTGGGACTGACCAGCATTGCCGTGGTGTTGATTTCGGGCGTTGCCATCGCCATGACTGCGCGCCGCTACACCGAACGGCACTACGACATGACCGCGATGCTCAAGTGCTTGGGTGCTCGCGAGCGGGACGTCCTGTGGATCTACGCCAGCCAGTTTTTGATCGTCGGCCTCGTCGCGAGCTCGTTGGGTTGCGCTTTGGGATACCTGGCTCAGCACGGTGTGATCCAGTTGCTCCGCTCTTTGCTGCCCCATACCTTAGCCGGTCCCGGTTGGCTCGCAGTGATCTTCGGCGCGGCCACGGGACTCCTGATCCTGCTCGGCTTCGCCCTGCCTCCCATACTCAGGCTCAAGCGACTCGCTCCCCTGCGAGTACTGCGCCGCGATCTGGAACCTCTGCCGTCCAGCGCTTGGGTGGTATACGGATTAGCCGCCCTTACTCTGAGCGCGCTTCTTTGGCGCTATACCCGCGATTGGACGATGACCGTCAGCGTATTGGCGATCGCTGGCGCTGCGATAGCGCTGTTCAGCCTGCTCGGCTTATCGATGCTGGGGCTTGGCCGTCTGCTCCTGCCTTACGTGTCGCTGTCATGGCGCTTCGGTCTCCAGCACTTGACCCGTCAGCCGCGACTGGGAGTTAGCCAGATACTCGCTTTCGCCCTAACCCTGGTGGCCATGCAGGTCAGTATTTTGGTGCGTACCGAACTGCTGCAGGAGTGGAAGCGCCAACTGCCCGAGGATACCCCTAATCATTTCGCACTGAATTTATTCGATACCGATTTGGCGCGATTTCGCAACACGCTGAACCAAGAGGGTATCGCCAGCAGCGCTTACTATCCGATCGTGCGCGGCCGTTTGACTGCCGTTAACGGTAAAGACGTCTTCGAAATCGTCCACAAAGACTCGCGCGCTGAAGCATCGATTAATCGCGAACTTAGCCTTACCTGGGCGTCGGAACTGCCGCCCGACAACCGTGTAGTTCGGGGAAAATGGGTCGACGGAAGTGGTCCCCTGAGCGTTTCGGTGGAAACCGAGCTAGCCAAGAGTCTAGATATCGAGCCAGGCGACAAACTCACATTCAATATTGCGGGACAGGAGCTTATCGCTACCGTCATCGGCACCCGCAGCGTCCGCTGGGATACCATGACCCCGAATTTTTTCATGATTTTTTCGCCGGGAAGCCTCGATACGTATCCGCACACTTGGCTCACCAGCTTTTATGTGCCACCAGAGCTTAAGCCAGTACTGGGACAGTTGGCCAAATCGTTCCCGAGCATGACAATCCTGGAAGTGGACGCGCTGCTGAAACAGTTTCAGACCATCTTGCGACAAGTGACGAGCGCCATCGAATATGTCTTGCTATTGGCTTTGGCGGCGGGATTTACCGTGCTGTTCGCCGCGGTCCGAGCGACGCTGGATGAACGTATCTACGAGGATGTGTTGCTTCGGACCATGGGCGCCAGCCGGCGCTTGTTGCGGAATGCCCAATGGGTGGAATTCGCCGCATTGGGATTCTTGGCCGGCATCCTGGCATCGGCCATCAGCGAGGTGATCGCGTGGACATTGTTCAGCCGGGTGTTTGACTTAGCGTATCGTTTCCATTGGGAAACCTGGCTGGCCACCCCTGTTTTAGGTGCGCTGGTGGTTGGGCTGGCAGGCTATCTGAATACACGGTCGGTCGTAAAAAACAGCCCAATGCGCGTGCTGCGAGAACTTTAGAGTACGAGAAAACAAGAAATGGCGATGGGCGAATAATCTGGCGCTCATCGCCATTTCTATCAACTACCCTTGACGTTGACTTTCGATGTCCAGCCGCTCTTCCCTTGGCAGTCTCCGTCCAATACTTTTACTTTAACGAACGGCAACTGACCAACTACCATTTCTTCTTCAACGGTTGCCTTCGTCCCTGCTTTGGTGACGCATACGCTCTGCTCCTGGTCCTCTTCCGCTTCCGAGGTGCTAATTAAACCAGGCATGGTCGTCAAATGCGAACCGCCGCCATTCGGATTATCCAAAGTCACCTGCTGGCCTACGGATACGGTCGTTTTGATCTGTACTTCTTCACCGCCGCCGCTCATTGCGAGAACGAGAACGATCACCAACACTGCGCCGATCGCCGCGTAGAGAGCTTTCGGGTTGCTCTTCAAGGTATCGAGAATGCCTTGCGCGGGCTTACTCGGGTTATTCTCTTCGGACATTACGCTATACCTCCTCTTATAAGTTCTTATCGCCTCCCGAGTTCATGAACGAACACTCTGGAGCAGGCGCAAATTACCATGTTGTCAATATAATGCAAACAGTTAATTTGCTTGCTCCACAGCATCGTAGAAGCGATTTGGAAACACTGCACTTTATCACGCTCCATGGTTATATTTGCGATTTGGGGAGCGACAAATGCGCGCATGTGTAATTGGAGCCAAAATTGCCTCCGGGTGGTCTAATCGTTCGCAAGGAAAACCTGCTCGGTCATGACTTTCCTTATGCGATTTTCTGCCGGGTAGAATAATCCGCGTTGTGTCTATCGAACCCCCAAAATGAATGACTCGAAAAAGTTTCCGTCACAATCCAGCAACAGCGACGTGCAGGCGTTCTTGAAAAAACTTGCGCAAACGCCCAACGTCAAACCGGTTGGACGCAAAGGAAGGCTGATCTTTGCCCTGGACGCGACGGCGAGCCGCGAACCTACTTGGAGGGAGGCGTGTCGTATCCAAGCGGAAATGTTCGATGCGGCGGCGGCTCTAGGCGGCTTGGAAATCCAGCTCTGCTATTACCGCGGAATAGCGGATTTCGAAGCTTTCCCGTGGTTGATTCACGCCGAAGACTTACGGCGGCGCATGGCTGACGTGGAATGCGTCGGGGGATACACCCAGATCGGCAAGGTTCTGGAGCATGCTTTGCAGGAGACACGGAAAAGCAAGGTCGACGCTTTGGTATTCGTTGGCGACTGTATGGAAGAAAATGTCGACTATCTCTGCAAGACAGCCGGAGAGTTGGGCCTTCGGGGCGTCAAAGCGTTTCTGTTTCAGGAAGGATTCGATCCGACCGCCGAACGCGCATTCAAACAGATCGCCAAATTGACTCACGGCGCCCATTGCCGCCTCGACGCCGGAAGTGCACGGCAACTCCGTGAACTGCTCAATGCTGTTGCGGTCTATGCCGCTGGCGGATTGAAGGCTTTGGAAGACTTCGGTCGTGTCCGAGGCGGGCTCGCTCTGCAATTAGCCCACGAAATGAAAAAATCTTGATTCAACTCATTCTGCTTCTTTTTCTCGTCGTTCTTGCCGTGCTCACGGTGCGCCGTTTTCTCGACTCCGCGCCTTCTGAAGCGCTGGCCAACAAGTTTCGACGCGGGCTGATCTGGACCGGAATTCTGGCCCTGTTATTTCTTGCCGCGACCGGACGGCTGGGCTGGTTGATCCCGCTGGTCGGGGCACTGATCGCCGCCGTTCTCCGGCTTGCGCCAATTCTCGTTCAACTCCTGGTTCAATATGCGCCGCTGATACGACGCTGGCGGCAACAACGAGCCGCATCCCAGCGGACGGCTTCGGACGGTCGCCGTAGCAGTTCGTTTGTTGAGTCGCGTTTTTTACGGATGCAACTCGATCATACAACCGGCGAAATCGTGGGCGTAGTACTGACAGGGTTCCATGCCGGCCGTAGCTTGCACGACCTGACCCTGAAACAACTGACCGAGTTATACGGTGACTATGTCCGCGAGGACCCCGAATCCGCATCGCTGCTGAAGGCATATATAGAGCGCGTCCATGGCGTATCCTGGCAAGAGCGCGAAAGCCGAACCGCAGATCAGGACCACGGCAAAATGACGGCGGAAGAAGCTTATCGTGTTCTGGGCATCCCGCCTGGATCTTCTCGTGAAATTGTTATCGACGCTCATCGTCGCCTGATGCAGAGGATTCATCCCGACCGAGGTGGCTCCGACTATCTCGCGGCGAAAATCAATCAGGCCAAAGACGTTCTGCTGGGACGGTAAAATCGTCGAAGTGTACTGGGTGCGCCGAGCACGGCCGTGGCTAGAGTATTTTCTGATTCGGTATAGCGCCCGCGGCAGCGGGTGCTACACGGTTTTCTTCGTCCCGTTCGAGCGCCCCGGTGTCGTGCGAAACGCGCAGGATCAGGGGGCTCGCCGGGAGCGGAATGGGACGAACGACGTTCGCCCGAAGGGCAGCGTCCAGGAAAGGACCTTGTCAATTTGGACCGCCGAAGGCGGGTCCGCAGGATAAAACCCAGGGGCTTGCCTTGGCGCTCCCAAGGCAAGCGGGTATCCAGGGAGCGACACCCTGGACTTGGGGGCAAAGCGGGAAGCAACATCCCACAAGGATTTTGCAAAAGGAACCCGCGTGCGGGGCGGCTCCCCGCCCTAAAACAAGCACCGCGTTCAGCGGCACCTTGGTAGGATTTTCACGCACTAAATCCGCTATGTGGAAGCGAAAAATGCTCTAGCTTGACACGGAAATGGCTTAGCAAGCCATCGAGCAAAAACTGGGAATGTCGGCATTTTTCGTCTCTATAAATCATCCCCGAACCTCTCGATCCCCTTTTCTGTCTGTAAGCGCGTGCGTTTGAGCGCGCGCCCGCGTGGTCGCGCGAATTCGGCATCATAAAAAAATCCCACCATTTAAAAATTGCTATCTGAGTCACAAAAAAGCTGCTAAAGAAAAAAAATAATAAGCCGATAAGAAAGATAACCGTCAAAAACCCGTCGCACGGTAACTCCGCTCGGTCGCCAAACGCCATTTTTCCGATGCGCCCAGTGACCCGATGCGAAGCAAAAAATGGATGATCCGCAGATTTAAAGCAGTACGGAGCTCGCAGAGCATATTGGCACGATAAATGGTTTGACACAGAGCTGTTGGCTCCGATTAACAAAGTATTGATGACGGAAGTTCTGGTTTATCAAATAGGCTATCGATAATAAATCAATTGTGTGGGGGGCATGGGTATGTCTGAACAAATCGTAGAAGAATTAAAAACCTTTGGAGAGGCAGGCTTATACGATGATGCGGCCACCTTCGTCGAAGATTTCGAAGCGAACGAAGATCTTGAAGAAGATTCGCCGATCTGGAACGACGCAGAGCTGGGTACTGTCGATTCGGAATACCAATATGACGCCACCCGCCTATATCTAAAGGAATTGGGAAGTTCTCAGCTGCTGACCGCAGATGAAGAAAAGCACTACGGCCGTTTAGCGCAAAAAGGTGACCAGGCGGCGCGCAAGAAAATGATAGAAAGCAATTTGCGCTTGGTTGTAAAAATTTCCCGTCGTTATTTGAATCGCGGACTGCCACTTCTGGATCTAATCGAAGAGGGAAATCTCGGACTGATAAGAGCCGTTGAGAAGTTTGAGGCCGATCGCGGATTTCGGTTTTCGACTTACGCCACATGGTGGATTCGGCAGACGATTGAACGTGCCTTGATGAATCAGACGCGCACGATTCGTCTACCGATTCACGTCGTAAAAGAAATGAATGTCTACCTAAAAGCGTATCGTCATTTGGCCATTACAATGCATCATGATCCAAGTGCCGAAGATGTCGCAAAATATCTGAACAAACCGATAAAAACGGTCGAAAAAATGCTCAAACTCAACGAGCGCGTTGTATCGATCGATGTTCCTTTTAAGAAAGATTCTGAAAAGTCCTTGGTGGAATGCATTTCCGAGGAGGATAAACTCCCCCTTCCGGAAACTCTTCAGAACGAGCTAATTTCCAATAATCTTTCCGAATGGCTGGATCAACTCACGGACAAGCAGCGGGAAGTCATTTCCCGCCGATACGGTCTGCGCGGCTATGATCATTCCACTCTCGAAGAAGTCGCGACCGTGATGGGCGTTACCCGGGAACGAGTACGTCAAATTCAGATGGAAGCTCTAAATCGCCTTCGCGACATATTGGAAACCGACGGCTTTACCGCGGATACAATCTTTCATTAACGTCAGTTTAGCTTTAAGACGCCGTGGGCTATCCAGATGTCCTTTGAAGTGTCGGGAAACCAAGGCACTGCATATCTATTAACGATATTCTCGATACGGACGATCTAAATCCGTCCGGATCGAGAATAGCCGATAGCCCGCCAACTCACGATCTGCCGCCGCACTTCGGATATCAAAAGCTCTCAAGTGGCGAGTATCTCGCCCTAAGAGCACCTTTTGCTCAATACACTCTCCAATTTTAAGTTTATTCGTGCAACTTCCGTTCGTGGTCGCTCGCTGACCGATCGCTCAGCCGGAACGTCCCATTTCATGGACCCTTGACGTGAACTTCGCGAAGCCAGGAACGTTCTGGTTAAGAACGCCTAAGTTGTACTAAAAAGCCGGTCATGTTGGTTGCCCTCAAGCTAGCGTTATGGCTGAGGCGGGCTTAAGAACGAAGATGCCGATGTTCGTTAGACTTGATGATGCGGGTCACTCGCCGGAAAATTCGGTAAAATCAACACCTGTCAGAGCCTCCCTATCCCACTCTGAAGATCATCGGAAAAGCCAATGTCCTTCGAAAAAGTCTACGAAGTGCCGCCGGAAGTAGCTGCCGAAGCGCAAATTACCGAAGCGCTTTATCAGGAGATGTATGAACACTCCATCACGGATTCGGACAAATTTTGGGCTGAACAAGCGGAACGTTTTGTCGACTGGTTCAAGCCGTGGGACAAGGTTCAGGATTGCGACTTCGGTACCGCCCGTATTCGATGGTTCGAAGGAGGCAAACTGAACGTCAGCTATAACTGCCTCGATCGCCACTTAGTCGAAAAGGGTGACGAAGTCGCAATCATCTGGGAAGGAGACAATTCGAATATCGACAAGAAGCTCACCTACCGCGAGCTGCACGAACAAGTCTGCCGGTTTGCTAATGTTCTGAAAAAGCATGGCGTTCAAAAAGGTGACCGGGTTTGCATCTATCTTCCAATGATCCCCGAAGCGGCAGTGGTAATGCTGGCCTGCACTCGGATCGGGGCCGTCCACTCCATCGTGTTCGCAGGCTTCTCCGCCGACGCATTACGGGATCGCATTCTCGATGCCGACTGTCGGTATGTCATCTGTGCGGATGAAGGAAGACGGGGTGGACGAATAGTACCGCTGAAGGCCAATGTGGACACCGCACTGCGGGCTTGTCCAAATGTGACAACGGTTTTTGTCGTTCGGAATACCGGCGGGAGTATCGATTGGGACAGTCATAATGTGTGGTATCACGAGGCGGTGTCGGAGGCTTCTCCCGATTGCCCGCCCGAATCCATGGATGCGGAAGACCCGTTGTTTATTCTCTACACCTCCGGATCTACCGGAAAACCGAAGGGGGTACTTCACACGACCGGGGGTTATTTGGTCTATGCGGCAATGACTTACCGATATGTGTTCGATTACCGTCCGGGCGAAATCTATTGGTGCACCGCGGATGTCGGTTGGATTACCGGCCATTCGTATACCGTTTACGGCCCTCTGTGTAACGGCGCAACCACGCTTATATTCGAAGGCGTTCCGACCTACCCGGCTCCCGACCGCTTCTGGCGTGTGGTTGAAAAGCATCGTGTCAATATTTTTTATACCGCTCCCACCGCCATCCGCGCCTTGATGGCCCTGGGGGAAGATTGGCTTGATAGCACCCGCCGGGACAGCTTGCGCGTTCTGGGCTCTGTCGGCGAACCCATCAATCCAGAGGCATGGGAATGGTATTATCACCAGGTAGGCCGCGGCCGCTGCCCTATAGTCGATACGTGGTGGCAGACGGAGACCGGTGGAATACTCATTACTCCCTTGATCGGCGCCACGCCGCTCAAACCGGGCTCCGCGACGCGTCCGTTTTTCGGCATCGTACCGGCCATTGTCGACAGCCAGGGTAGCGTATTGGAAGGAGCGTGCGAGGGGGTACTGACGATTACCCGCTCTTGGCCGGGCCAGGCTCGCTCGGTATTCGGCAGTCACCAACGCTTTTTTGATACTTATTTTTCAACTTATCCTGGCAAGTACTTTACCGGTGACGGTGCCAAACGCGATGCCGATGGATATTACTGGATCACCGGGCGCGTCGATGATGTGCTGAACGTGTCGGGCCATCGCATGGGCACCGCAGAAATCGAGAGCGCTTTGGTCCTGCATGACCATGTGGCGGAAGCCGCCGTTGTGGGTTATCCGCACGATATCAAAGGACAGGGAATCTACGCTTATGTCACTTTGGTAGCCGGCGTCTCGCCGAGCCCAGAGCTTGAAGAGGAGCTAGTGCAGCTGGTCCGCAAGGAAATCGGTCCGATTGCCACACCCGATATCATTCAATGGGCTCCGACACTACCGAAAACGCGATCCGGCAAGATCATGCGCCGCATACTTCGGAAAATCGCGGCCAACGATATCCGCAATCTCGGCGATATCTCCACCTTGGCAGATCCTACCGTGGTCGACGATATCATTCGAAATCGAGCCAACCGAGGCTAAGAACATTTCACATCATCGGAGACAATAATGAAACTCATCACCGCGATCATTAAACCGTTCAAATTGGACGATGTTCGGGAAGCATTGTCCGAAATTGGAATCAGCGGGATTACGGTAACGGAAGTAAAAGGTTTCGGGCGTCAAAAAGGACACACGGAACTTTATCGCGGCGCCGAATACGTGGTTGATTTCTTGCCCAAAGTAAAAGTCGAAGTGGCGGTAACCGATAGCATGGTCGATCAGGCTGTCGATTCCATCATCAAAGCCGCCAACACGGGCAAAATTGGCGACGGCAAAATATTTGTAACCAACCTCGAGCAGGCTATCCGGATTCGGACCGGTGAAACCGGCGAGCAAGCGATTTGATTCTGTCCTTTGGGGCGGGCTCTCGGCCCGTCCTATTAATCACTTTGCAAATCTAGACACTTTCCGCTGTTGGCTGATGCTCCCGGCATATTTTTTCCGCGTCGGCCTCCGTTAGCCACTCCATGGTCAGTCCGCACCGGCGCCTTCCGTCTTCCTGGGTCAAGTGATACCTGCAAGTTTTGCAGGAGCCGAACGTTTTCAGCTTGTTCGCCGTTTGCAACTCCCTCAAAACCTGATTCAGAGTTGCTGTAATCTCATTCCGGGAGGTCTCAGACAGCCCATCCACTGCGGATTTCAGGATATTAGGCGGAATTGCATCCGAAACCACGCGAGCGCCGTCAACAGTCAGATTGAGATGAACCACACGACGATCATTGAGGTCGGCCTGCTTTTCGATAAAGCCACTAGATTCTAAGACCCCCAAGGTTTGCGATACCGTTCCCTTGGTTAGGCCCAAGTAATCGGCCACCGCAACTGGCGTGTTGCTGTATCGGTTGCACCGGCTCAGATAATGGAGCGCTTCCAACTGCACCGGTTGCAATCCTTTCGCAACCCCCGTCTTTCGGACGTCTGTCCGAATGAGGTTGGCGATACGTTCCAAGTAATCGTAAATCGATTCAGTATTCATACATCTAATAGTATCGGATCAATATCATATTGACAAAATCTTTAAAGTTCCGCTAGAGTTAGTATCGACACAATACCTATTGACATCATGTAGAACCGACAATTCCTTTGGTCGTGGAATGCGAAACCTCCGTGTCTCACTGTTCTGATAGCAGGCGCACTCCGTTTTTTCAAGATTTGTCCATGTCGATATGGAAATTCTGTATGAACATCGACGATTGTCGGCTTAATCACCCGCCTCGGTGCACTGTTCGCAAGTACTGCCGCATCCGGGGTTTAAGATCCAAAACCTAAGCGTGCACATGTCCGGCTTCACAAAGCCATTGCCGAGCTCAAAATCGACGAGCGCACGCATTCCCTCGTTGGATATCGCGCGGCACCACGTTATCGCCACAGTCTCCCGTGCGCAAACGACTCCTTTATCCATCCTCAACATCGACGAGAGAAGATATGAGCCAAATCCATGTTTTTGATACCTACGCGCGTAGCGCAAGCGGAAAAATCATGCACTTCGATGTGATACTTCCGGAAAACGATCCAACAAAAGCCCTGCAATGTGCCCGCGACTGGCTACGGTCCGTCGGTGAGGAAGATGCCGTCGTGAACTCCGAAAGTTGTGCCTATTGCCATAGCGAACCGCATGCGCCGGCGGAAATGCAGAAAGACATCGAAACCCAAGGCTATGCAATTTTTAAACTAGAAGGCTGTCCCCGATAACCACCATCCGATATGGGGTGGCTGAATTCGTTCCTTACCGGTATCTCGGATACGTAGACTGTTCCTTAAGGTAGCCGCCCGCGCGCCGCTTGTTTTTACAATCCGAATCGCGGTCTTTATGACGTAAGTCTTTGTGCATTCACGCGCGGGCGGAGTTCGATTTCAGCGGTATTTCCCCTAAGAAACAATCTTTTCGGATGTCAGGTGCTCTATGGTGCCATCCCCGAGATTGTTCCGTCTTAACTGTGTAGTCAGGAGGATGCCGCTTAATTGCCCTCGTCCTGATCCCCTCCAGCTACAGCCACCGCCTTGCCCATACAAGTCATGACATGGTCGGTAATGCTCAACGCAGCATGCCGGGCTTCTTTAACCGAACCAAATAATTGCTCGTAATCCTTAACGGCTTTCTCCGCATCAGCCGGTGATTTTGCATTCGCGAAATGCGTATATGCTTGAAAAAATTGTTCACGACGAGGATCACCCGCGAAACCCGGCAATCCGTTACTGATTTCCCCAACTACGCAATCCGCGATAGTCTCGGGATCGAGCTTATAATCTTTCAAATCGGAATCGTCTTTGAATTTAGCGACGAGCGCCTCTTTTAGAGTGGTTTTCTCCTTGCTCGTGCAACCGGCCAGCAAAAAAACGGCCAAAAACGCAATCATCAATTTTTTCATAATCAAACCTAACGAATGGTTGTCTCTAACCAAAGCAAAAAAGACATTTATTATGAGCACGAACGGCGCCGGTTGCCAGACAATTTAAGGATTCAGCCCGACTGCCGACACTACGTACACATGGCTTCCGGCGGCAGAGTTCACTAGGTTGCACCGATTCCCAACGATGACTGATGCCTATGGAAACCGACACACTTCGGACCATCGAACGCGCCGTAACACAAGGGATTGAAACCTATTTGGTCGCACGAAAAGCTAAAGTTCCCGAATTCGTCGAGCAATATTTCTCTTTCACGGGCGCCTTGGCGCTCCACAAAAAAACCTTCGGCAAGGACTTCTACAAACATCCGCTGAACATGCTATGGGGTTTGCCCAGCTTCATCATTCATGGCACGGCGGCTCTGTTTCGAAAAACCGGGGGTCACAGGATAAGCCGGATTCTCGACAAGATGCCGACCGGCATACCGACCGCCTTACAAGCGGAATTGCAGTGGCTGATCTATACCGAACTGCTGGAACTGCCGTATGTTCAGGGGAAACGGACATCCCGCCGGGATGCCCTTATGGAAACCATTCTGTGCAATCCCGAGATTTCCGAGCTGTGCGAGCAATTTCTTGGACAAATCCGAAGCAAGGCGGATCACCCCGAATTTCGCCGGAAGCTGGAAAGCAATCTGGCTGAATACGGCAAAACCCGCATCGCCGTCACCGAACTCGCCGGCAGCCTGGTTTCGCTCGCCACCAGCTACGCCGCTTTTAACAAAGCCCTACCCGGTGCGTTCTCGACCGGCATGGCCGCAGCCTCCGCCATCGCCCAGCACACGGCCATCGCCAATTTCTTGCTGGGTCCCACGATCGGAGCCTGGTATTACGGCCTCTTTCCTGCGTCCGCGTCGACCGGACTGATTATCGCCGCCACTGGCACGACGATGGCCGCCGTCAGTGCGATTGCGGCGTTATCCTGGGTCGTCGTCGATCCCCTGCTGGCCAAAACGGGCATACACGAACGGCGTCTCAATCAGTTTATCGACGCGATAGGCGACGAACTTCGCGGAAAAGAGCATCGGAATTATCGAGTCCGGGATCACTATGTCGCCCGCGTTTTCGATCTTCTCGATATTTTGCGGGTGGCCGCTAAAACGCTAAGCTAATCGGCTTTTCAAACCCCCATTCGGATCACTGATAACAATAACACTATGAATCGCCCGATCTCCGCGCTGTCCGATCTCGCCCGAAAACCTTTACCCGCCTTTCCCGGCTGGTGGACCGCCCTAGGCCCCGGAATCGTATGGATGGCATTGGCACAAGGCAGCGGCGAACTGATCTGGTGGCCCTATCTGATCGCGAAATACGGTTTGACATTCCTATTCCTCTTGATTCCGGCCTGCTTGCTCCAGTACCCGATCAACGTCGAAATCGGCCGCTACACGCTATTGACCGGCGAGAGCATTTTTCACGGGTTCATCCGGCTCAACCGCGTTTTCGGCATTCTTCTGTGGATATTGATGTCGGTCTCGTTCCTCTGGTTCGGAGCCTTCGCCTCGGCGGGCGGTACGGCTTTGGCGGCCTTGACCCACCTTCCCGAAGGCTGGGACGCCCGTAGCCAATCGCTGTTTTGGGGATATTGCTCGATCGGCGTGTTCTTGGCCGCCATCGTGTTCAGCAAAGTCGTATACGTCTTGGTCGAGCGATTCATGAAAATAGTGGCCGTCACCACCGTGGCCGGCCTGCTCTGGGCTTGTCTCCAGACCGAGGTCATCGCGGCGGTACCGGGCTTTCTTCGGGGTCTATTGGGCCCTACGGCTCCGTTGCCTCGTCCTTGGGAACCGCAGGACGCCACTAAGTTGCTTACCGCCATCGCGTTCGCCGGATTGGGCGGCTTTTGGATCTTGTTCTATTCGTACTGGCTGCGTGACAAAGGCGTCGGGATGGCGGTGCACATGGGCAAAATCACGGGGCCCGTTGCCGGCAAGCCCGAGGTCATCACCAGCGACGGCTTTCTTCCGGATGCGTTGCCTGAAAACGAGGATCGCTGGCGGAAATGGCAGCAATTCCTTCGCGCCGACGTTCTGATCGGGATCGTCGGCAATCTGTTGACGACACTCATGACCTGTCTTCTGGCTTATGCGCTCCTGTTTCCCAAAGGCCTGTTACCTCAGGAGTACGAACTTGCGGTGGTGCAAAGCCGCTTTTTCGAGGTCGGCTGGGGCGAAATCGGGCGGCTGTTGTTCCTCGCGGTAGCCGCGGCCTTTCTGACCGATACTTGGCTGGCGACGGCGGATGCCGTCAGCCGGATGCAGGCCGACATCGTCCATGTACTCTTTCCGAAAAGCCGGCGAATCGCTCTACGTACCTGGTATTACATCTTTCTGACGCTACTGACGCTGATCACGTCGTTGACCATGCTGCTCGATACGCCGGGCACGTTGATCCTGACCAGCGCCGTCATCGGTTTTGCGGGAACCGTCATGTTCCCCGTGGCTTTGTATCTGCTCAATTTTCGCCGCCTTGCGCCGCAGCTGCCGATATGGGCCAGACCGCCGGATACCGGACGCTGGCTCCTGGGATTGAGCTTTCTGGTCTATCTCGGACTCGCACTGGCCTATGGCTGGTCCATGTTTGCCGGCTAAATGAACAACGCCATGAAATCGACCATAGTTGCAAACAGGCTTCGAAGCGGTGAATGGCCTTTACTGGCGTACCTCCATGAGCTCGAAAACCGCTTTGCCGAAATCGAGCCGAACGTCCTGGCTTTCGTGCCCGAGGAGCATCGCTGGACACGGCTCTATCGGGAGGCCGACGATTTGCTGCACCGTTATCCGAAGCCCGAGAATCGGCCGTCTTTGTTCGGCACGCCGATAGGCATCAAGGATATCTTTCACATCGACGGATTTGAAACGCGCGCAGGCAGTCGCTTGCCGCCCGAAGAACTTAGCGGTGCGGAAGCCAGCACCGTGACGCGCCTGAAAGATGCCGGCGCTCTCATTATCGGAAAGACCGTCACCGCTGAATTCGCCTATATTGCCCCCGGTCCGACACGCAATCCCTGCAATCCCGAGCACACGCCGGGTGGATCGAGCAGCGGCTCCGCGGCGGCCGTAGCCGCCGGCCTCTGCCTATTGGCGCTAGGCACGCAGACCATCGGATCTATCAATCGGCCCGCCGCTTTCTGCGGCGTCTGCGGATTCAAGCCCAGCTACGGAAGAGTTCCCGTGGACGGCGTAATTCCCCTGGCGCCGAGCGTGGACCATGTCGGCTGGTTCGCTTCCGATGTCGATGGAATCGAATTGGCTGCACAGGCGCTGGTTCCGGACTGGAAATCATCCCTAACCCATGGTCGTCCGAGGTTTGGAATTCCGGACGGCCCTTACCTCGATCATGTCACGCCGGACGCTAGACTCGGTTTTCAAGAGACCTGCGAGACGCTTAGAGCCAACGGGTATGTTCTCATCGAAGTATCGGCATTTCCCGATTTCGAGGAACTCTATCGTTCGCATCATCTGCTCGTTGCTGCCGAAGCTGCGCAGGTACACGAAAATTGGTACCGAAAGTACAAACCGCTTTACCGTCCGGAAACCGCAGAGCTCATCGAGCGCGGCCTCAAGGCTTCGGCATCGGACCTTGAGATCGCCAGAGCGGTCCGACTACGTCAGGGAGCACACCTCGCAGCGCTGATGCAACAACATGGCATCGATGCTTGGATTTCCCCTTCCGCGACCGGACCGGCCCCTCATGGGCTGAACAGCACCGGCGACTCGGTGATGCAGTTGCCCTGGACTCAAGCAGGCGTTCCTCTCCTCAGTATTCCGACCGGCGTCATCCGCGGTTTACCGGTCGGAATACAAATCGCTGGATCGTGGGGAAACGACGAAACACTAGTCCGATCGGCGCAGGGCATCGAATCGCTATTCGCCTCCCGCCGAACGAGATAATCGTCCTAAGGCGCGCTTTTCCGAAGATCAAAGCTACCCGGTGGTGGTATCCTATCGCCCCGTTTTTCGCTTCCTTGAATCCATGCAGCTTCCTAATTTCGACTCGGCCCGCATCCTGGTCGTCGGCGACTTAATGCTCGATCGCTACTGGCACGGCGGCACTTCCCGCATTTCGCCGGAGGCTCCGGTTCCGGTCGTACTGGTAAATGGCGTCGAGGAACGATTGGGTGGTGCGGGCAACGTCGCCCTCAATCTTGCGACATTTGGGACGCAAACCAGCCTCATCGGTTATTGTGGGCGCGACGAAGCCGGACAGAATCTTATCGCTCTCCTGCAATCCGCCGGTATCGACTGTGTTGTGGAGCAAATTCCGGGACGGCCGACCATCACCAAGCTCAGAGTGCTGAGCCGCCATCAACAGCTCATCCGGCTGGACTTCGAGGACCGCTTTCATGACGTCCCGTCGGCCCATCTCCTCGCGAATTTCGCCGGGAAGTTGAACGAGGCCGATGTCGTGGTACTCTCCGACTACGGCAAGGGAACCCTCAATTCAGTTCAGGAACTGATTCAACTCGCCGGAGAAGCGGGCAAAATGATTTTAGTAGACCCAAAGGGCACCGATTTCGATCGATACCGCGGCGCCACCCTCATTACTCCCAATCGCAGCGAATTTGAGGCCGTGGCCGGACCTTGCCGGGATGATCATGAACTGGCGGATAAGGGCCTTGGCCTGCTGGAAAAGCTCGAGCTAAAGGCCCTCTTGATTACACGCGGCGAACACGGGATGACTTTGCTGCGACGCGGCGAATCCCCCCGGCATTTGCCAGCCCACGCCAAAGAGGTCTACGATGTAACCGGAGCCGGCGATACTGTCATATCGACTCTCGCCGCAGCTCTGGCGGCGGGCGCATCGCTGGAGGATGCCACGGGTCTTGCAAATCTCGCCGCCGGAATCGTCGTGGGCAAGCTAGGGACGGCAAGCGTGACTCTCGAAGAATTGGATGACGCCCTGCACGGTCAGCGCGCCCATCATCGCGGCGCGATCGAGCTCGACGAACTTTTGCCTTTGCTCGGCACGGCGCGACGCAAAGGAGAGAAGATCGTCGTCACCAACGGATGCTTCGACATCCTGCATCCCGGCCATATCCAATACCTCCAGCAAGCCCGAGCTCTGGGTGACCGGCTTATCGTGCTGGTCAACAGCGACGCCTCGGTAAGACGCCTCAAGGGCAGCGGCCGCCCGGTCAATCCGCTCGAACATCGCATGACCATGCTGGCGGCTCTCGAATGCGTCGATTGGGTCGTGCCGTTCGAAGAAGATACGCCGCGCGACGTCATCGGACGCCTGCTGCCCGATATTCTCGTGAAAGGCGGCGACTACAAAGACATCACCGAAATAGCCGGCCACGATCATGTTCTGGCCAACGGAGGAGAAGTCAGGATTCTGGATTTTCTAGGCGATTATTCGACCACCCGAATCATTCAAGCCATACGCAATACCTGAACATGTCTGATCACGCCCGTTTAACGGACAGAATGGTGGACGCGCTTCGCGTTCCCCCTTATTCCATCCACGCCGAGCAATCCGTACTCGGCGGTCTCATGCTCGACAACCAAACCTGGGACGTCGTGGCCGACCGGGTGGGAGAAGAGGATTTCTACCGCAAGGATCACAAACTGATATTCCGCGCGATCAAGCAGCTTGCGGAAAAACAGACGCCGTTCGACGTCGTCACCCTGTCGGAAGTCCTGGAAAAAACCGGTTCGCTGGAAGAAGCGGGCGGACTCGCCTATCTCGCGATGATGGCCAAGGAGACGCCCAGCGCCGCCAATATCTCGTCCTATGCCGATATCGTGCGTGAAAAGTCGGTATTGCGGCAGCTGATCCATGCAGGTACCGAAATCGCCGATTCAGCCTTCCAGCCGGAAAATCGCGATTTGGCCCTGTTGCTCGAAACAGCCGAGCAAAAGGTTTTTCAGATCGCCGATCAGCGGCGGCGCGGCGGAGTCGGCTTCAAGCCGATCAAGTCGCTCTTGTCGGCCGCCATAGACCGAATCGAGATGCTCTTCCACAAGGAAGGCCACATCACTGGCGCGAGCACCGGTTTCGCCGATTTCGACGAAATGACTTCTGGCATGCAAGCCTCCGATCTCATCATCATCGCCGGCCGCCCATCCATGGGAAAGACCACCTTCGCCATGAACATTGCCGAAAACGTGGCCATCAAGGAGCAGGTTCCGGTAGCCGTATTCAGCATGGAAATGCCGGGCGAACAACTGGCCATGCGCATGATGTCGTCTCTGGGCCGCATCGACCAGCACCGGGTGCGCACCGGAAAGCTGGAGGACGACGAATGGCCGCGCATGACTTCCGCCATCAATATCCTGGCGGAAACCAAGCTGTTCATCGACGACACCCCTGCCCTGACACCCACCGAAGTCCGCGCCCGTTGCCGCCGCCTGGCACGCGAGCACGGTCAACTCGGATTGGTGGTGCTCGACTATCTTCAGCTCATGCAGTGCTCCGGCGGCGAAAACCGTGTGGCGGAGATCTCGGAAATTTCCCGCTCGCTCAAGGCATTGGCCAAGGAGCTGAACGTTCCGGTGATCGCCCTTTCGCAGCTCAACCGCAATCTCGAACAGCGCCCCAATAAACGGCCGGTTCCATCCGACCTGCGCGAATCGGGCTCGATCGAGCAGGACGCGGACCTGATCGTGTTCATCTACCGCGACGAGGTCTATCACCCCGATTCCTCCGACAAGGGCACCGCCGAAATCATCATCGCGAAACAGCGTAACGGCCCGATCGGAACCGTGCGCCTTACCTTCCTCGGCCAATACACGCGCTTCGAAAACTTTATCTCGGATCCGTACGCGGGCGAGGACTTTTAAGAATGATGCTGTCTGCTTATGCCGAGCTCGATTTGACGGCAGTCACGCATAATCTCACGCGCATTCGAGCGTTTGCGCCGAAAGCGAAAATCATGGCGGTGATCAAGGCCAACGCCTACGGCCACGGGCTGATTCGGATCGCCAAGGTATTGAGCGATGCCGATGCCTTCGCCGTAGCCCGCCTCGGCGAAGGCATCGCCCTTCGCGACGCGGGCATAAGGCAGCGTATCGCCGTGCTTCAAGGCTTCGTCGATAGCGAAGAACTGGAGCTCCATAGTCGCCACGGATTGGAGCCCGTCATCCATTCCCCGTTTCAGGTGGAACTTCTGGAGCAAGTTTCCTCGATGGAGTCGGTATCGGTTTGGTTGAAACTGGATACAGGAATGCACCGGCTCGGCTTGCTGCCGGACGAATTCTCATCCTGTTATTCGAGGCTTCAACGGTGTTCCGCTGTGCGCCAACCTATTCCCGTGATGACTCACTTGGCCAATGCCGACGTTTTTCAGGACACGATTACGGCAATACAGCTGGATTGCTTCAAAAGCGCGCTCCATAACGTTCAAACCGAATGCAGCATCGCCAATTCGGCAGGACTTCTGGCCTGGGATACCGCACGTGTCGAATGGGTCCGCCCCGGAATTGCGCTTTACGGTGTGTCGCCGTTTCCTGGTCGTACCGGTCCGGACGAAGGCCTCAGACCGGTGATGACCTTCCGGAGCCGGCTCATCGCGATAAAGAATCTGAAAGCCGGCGATGCCGTGGGTTATGGCGGTGATTGGATTTGCCCGCGCCCGACTCGCCTCGGAATCGTCTCGATCGGCTATGGCGACGGTTATCCTCGCCACGCGCAGTCAGGCACGCCGGTGCTGGTTCGTGGTCGGCGGGCAAGCCTGATCGGACGCGTTTCCATGGATATGATCAGCCTCGATCTCACGGATTGCCCCGACGCTCGGGTTGGGGATGAAGTCACTCTATGGGGCAAAGGCCTGCCCGTCGAGGAAATCGCTCAATACGCCTCGACTATTCCCTATGCCCTGCTCTGCGGCGTCACACCGCGGGTCAAGATGGTCGAACGGTGGGAATAGCACGTATTTTTTGATCGGATCGTTCGGCCGATAATCACTCGTCGTCCAAATCGAAGACGTTGTACAAAGGAGCCGTTGTGGCCGAACGCATCGCCAAACCCCAAGTGGGCGCTCCCGACCCGGAGCTGAGGACGTCGCCGATTCTGGAGGAATTCGATGACGATTATCTGGTATTAAAGCAGCAAGTGCCCGGCGAACCGGTTTGTCACTTCAACGACAAACGATATGCTCACGGCACGTATGTTTGTAGCGGCGATACGCTTCTGCGCTGCGATTACGGAGTTTGGATCAGAACCGGCTCTTGCGACCCGGACAATCCTTAATTCCGTTATAACGGCCACCTTGTTCCACTGACGAGAGGATAACGTTATGCCGCAGCACCTTACCGATAAACAGCTCGAAGCATTCCGCAATAGACTCGAAACGCGTCTTGCAGAACTGACCCGAGGCGTTCGTGAAGAAGTCATTCAGTCGGGTCGTCACCACTTTACCGATGTCGCCGGCGAGGTTCACGACTCGGAAGAAGCTTCGGTCGCCAATCTGGTCATCGATATGGAACTGCAAACGATAGATCGGCATATTCAGGAAATTCGCGAGATAGAATCCACTCTCATCCGTATCGGCAGCCGCGAATTCGGCATTTGCGTCGATTGCGAGCAACCGATCGCGTTAGCGCGGCTGGAGGCGAACCCTACGACCGAGCGCTGTATTGCCTGCCAGAGCGCGTACGAGAAGGAACAAGCCTTGACGCATTCACCGTCTCTGTAGATTCTGCCATTCGGCGCCTTTCCGGGTTAAGCTTGCGCCGTCGGAAACGTCAAGACATCCCCGATAGATTCCGCTCGCATCCTGATCATCAGCAGGCGATCCAATCCAAGAGCTATACCCGAGCAATCCGGCAGTCCACTCCTCAGCGCCGCCAGCAAGCGCTCGTCTTTAGCCGGCAAGGGCAAACCGTTTTCTTCTCGGATGACGAGATCCCGATCAAAGCGCTCTTCCTGCTCGACAGCATCGGCCAATTCGTGAAACCCGTTGCCCAACTCCAATCCTTCGAGAAATATCTCCACCCTTTCGACCACAAGCGGGTCGTCCGGCTTTTTTCGCGCAAGGGAAGGAAGAAAAGCGGGGAAATCGTAAACGAAAGTGATCCGCCCTCGCCCGAGATGGGGCTGGACCAGATGACTGAAGAGCAAATCGAGCCAAAGCGAGCGATCTCTGCCGCAAAGCGCCTCAGCCTCGGGAAGATCCCGAACTCTTGAGCGTTCGGAGAGTTCCTCGAACGAGGCCGATAACGGATCGACGCCTACATGCTTACTAAAAAGTTCGCGATAACTAAATCGCTCGGACGCTGCCAAAATCAGGTGATCATGGCAGATTTCTGCCAGCAACGCATCGACCTCGTCGATCAATTCGGCTAAATCGAATCCCACCCTGTACCATTCTAAAAGCGTAAATTCGGGATTGTGATGCCGCCCCGACTCTTCGTTCCGAAAGGCCTTGCAGATCTGGTAGATTGAACCGCTGCCCGCCGCCAGCAGGCGCTTCATTGCAAACTCCGGAGAGGTTTGCAGATAAAGTTGTTCGCCCTCACTACTGCCGGGCCGACGGAGAACGGTCGTGAAAGGATTGAGATTCGGATCGGTAACGCCGGCGCGGCACAGCAGTGGCGTCTCGACTTCCAAGACGTTTCTAGCCGAAAAAAACTGCCGAATTGTCGCAAGCAAAGCTGCCCGATTCTCAAGAGCAGCCAGGGAACAACTGGGACGCCAGTCCGCCATCGTCGGAAGAAACGTCGCTTGAGGTCGGCGGATACGCAGTATCCGCCGTCGAGTGTGACGATAATGTTATTTGACGCGCGACACGTACTCGCCCGTGCGGGTATCGACTTTAATCACCTCGCCGGTCTGCACGAACAGAGGGACTCTCACGACCGCTCCGGTGTCCAGGGTTGCCGGCTTGCCACCGCCGCCCGAGGTATCGCCACGCACCCCGGGATCGGTTTCAACAATCGTCAGCTCCACGAAGTTGGGCGGCGTAACGGAAATGGGAGCGTTGTTGTACAGGGTGACGATGCATACGTCCTGCTCTTTGAGCCATTTCTTGGCATCGCCCACCACGTCGCTATCAGCGGCATACTGTTCGAAACTCTCCGGAACCATAAAGTGCCATTGCTCGCCATCGTTGTACAAATATTGCATTTCCGTATCGACGACGTCCGCACCTTCCAATGTTTCTCCGGATTTGAACGTGCGCTCGATGACACGCCCGGTCTTGAGATTGCGGAGCTTTACGCGGTTAAATGCCTGCCCCTTACCAGGCTTGACGAATTCGTTCTCGATGATCGAACACGGATCGCCGTCGAGCATCACTTTTAAGCCGCCCTTGAATTCATTGGTGCTGAATGTCGCCATTCTCTCCTCGTTCGCTTCAGTTAACTCAAAAAATACCGGGCATTATAATGTACGGCTTTGTCCTAAGAAACCCGACGTCTCTATGAAAACGCCCTGGCAGGCCGAGCTGGCCGACTCATTTACCAAACCCGCCGACCTCTTCGCTTTCTTGGAGTTGGATGAGATCCATCAACCGGAATTCCTGGAGGCGACGGACCGTTTTTCGTTTCGCGTTACGCAAAGCTACGCTCGGCGCATGAGCAAACGCAATCCTCGCGACCCGCTTTTGCTTCAAGTGTTGCCCGATGCGCAGGAACTGATCGACCATCCGAACTTTGCAAACGATCCGGTGGGAGACTTAAAAGCCGTGACCGCCCCGGGAGTGCTGCACAAATACCATGGACGAATGTTGCTGATCACCACCGGTGCGTGCGCCATCCACTGCCGTTATTGCTTCAGGCGAAATTTTCCGTACGACGCGAACATGATCGGCAAACGGCAGGAACAGGATGCCGTTGACGCCATTCGGAGCGACCTAAGTATCAACGAAGTGATTCTCAGCGGCGGGGATCCTTTGGTGCTGAGCGACGAACGCTTGGCCCAGTTAATCCAAAAAATCGGGGAGATACAGCACATCAGGCGACTTCGAATTCACACGCGCCTCCCGGTAGTTCTACCGAACCGCATCACAACCGAACTTATCGCCGCGCTGACGGAGGCTCGTTTAAAAAGCGTGGTCGTCATTCACGCCAATCACGCGAACGAGTTCGATCACGACGTCAACGATGCGTTAAACGCACTCCAAAAGGCCGGAATTACACTCCTTAACCAGACCGTATTGTTAAAAGGCGTGAACGACGATGCCGAAACCCTTGTTCGACTGAGTGAAACACTTTTCGAGAACGGCGTGCTGCCGTATTACCTGCACGTACTGGACAAGGCGCAAGGGACCAGCCATTTCGACCTGTCGACGGAAGATGCGTTAGCGATTTACCAAGTCATGAGGGAAGCATTGCCTGGTTATCTGCTTCCCAAACTCGTTCGGGAGGAGGTGGGCCGACCGTACAAGACGCCGGTCGGATAAGATTTCAAAACTCCGGAAAAGCCATCAGCGGAGCCGGAACCCCGCCACGTCGGAAGTATCGACTTATTTAGTCGACGGCTTTCATGCTGAGACGAACCCTTCCCTGACGGTCGATCTCAAGAACCTTAACTTTGACGATGTCGCCCTCGGCCAGCTTATCGCTGACTTTCTCCACGTGTTCGTCCGAAATCTGCGAAATATGGACCAGCCCGTCCTTACCAGGGAGAATCGTAACGAATGCGCCGAAATCCATCAGCCGGGCGACACGGCCTTCGTAAACTTTCCCAACCTCGACTTCGGCCGTGATCGCTTCGATACGGCGACGCGCCTCCATTCCGGCTTCCTTGTCGACCGAAGCCACTTTAACGACACCGTCGTCGCTAATATCGATGCTGGCTCCCGTCTCTTCGGTGATCGCACGAATCGTCGCGCCGCCTTTGCCGATGACATCGCGAATCTTGCTCGGATCGATGGTGAAACTCATGATGCGCGGCGCAAAATCCGACATCTCCTTCCGGGGAGCCGGCAAAGCCTCCGCCATTTTCGCCAAAATATGCAAACGCCCTTCTTTGGCCTGCTCGAGCGCCTGCCGCATGATTTCCGGCGTGATGCCGTCGATCTTGATGTCCATTTGCAATGCGGTCACGCCGTCGCTGGAGCCGGCGACCTTAAAATCCATATCGCCGAGGTGATCCTCGTCGCCCATGATGTCCGAGAGCACCGCAAAATGATCGCCTTCTTTGATCAAGCCCATGGCGATCCCGGCAACGGGAGCCTTGGTCGGAACCCCGGCATCCATCAGTGCCAAGCTGGTTCCGCACACCGACGCCATCGAACTGGAGCCGTTGGATTCGGTAATTTCAGAAACGACTCGAATCACGTAGGGGAAGCTTTCCGGAGCGGGCATGATGGCCTGCACGCCGCGCTTCGCCAGCCTGCCGTGTCCGATTTCACGCCGTTTCGGCGCGCCTATCGGGCCGATCTCTCCCACGCAGAAAGGCGGGAAATTGTAGTGCAACATGAAGGATTCTTTATATTCGCCTTCTATTGCATCGATCAATTGAGCATCGCGTCCCGTACCCAAGGTGGCAACCACCAGGGCCTGAGTCTCGCCGCGGGTGAACAGTGCGGAACCGTGAGTACGCGGCAGTACGCCTGTACGTATCGTAATCGGCCGTACGGTCTTCAAATCCCGTCCGTCTATGCGTTTGGATTCGTTCAGAATCCGCCACCGGACCACATCCGATTCCAATTTTTCCAGCATGCCTCGAACGGCGTTCTCGGCATAATTCCCGCCCGCCGTCAAAGCATCGATCGTTGCTTTGCGAATTTCTCTGAGTTTCTGCTGACGAGTCTGCTTATCGGCTGTCTGATAAGCTTCGGCAATCTGCGCTGCCGACAAATCCTTAACGGCCTGGTATAAGGCCGCGTTGGCAGCGGGTGGCTCCCAGTTCCATGGCGTGACACCCACGGTCTCGGCCAGTTCATGGATCGCCTTGATAGCCGTCTGCATATGCTCGTGGCCGAACAACACGGCTCCGAGCATGACTTCTTCCGGAAGCATATCGGCTTCGGACTCGACCATCAGAACCGCCTTTTCCGTACCGGCAACGACCAAGTCCAGCTTTGAATCTTCAAGAACCGAACCGGAAGGATTGAGCACGAATTGGCCATCGATATAGCCGACGCGCGCTGCGCCGATCGGTCCTTGGAAAGGCATGCCCGAAAGCACCAGAGCCGCGGATGCCCCCAGCATCGAGGGAATATCCGGATCGACTTCGGGATTCAGGGAGAGAACCGTGGCAACGACCTGAACCTCGTTGGTGAATCCTTCCGGGAAAAGCGGACGAATGGGCCGGTCGATCAAGCGCGCGGTGAGGGTTTCTTTCTCACTCGGCCGTCCCTCGCGCTTGAAAAAGCCGCCGGGGATGCGACCCGCCGCGTAGGCTTTCTCCTGATAGTTGACGGTCAGGGGGAAGAAATCGGTCTCGGGCGACGCCTCTTTCTCGCCAACGGCAGTGACCAAAACCACGGTTCCGGCCATATCCACCATAACGGCGGCATCCGTCTGGCGCGCAATTTCGCCGGTCTCGAAGGTAACGAGATATTCGCCGTACTTAAACTGTTTCCGAATCGGATTCACAATAATACCTTTACCGGGTGAACAACTATTTACGTAGACCCAATCGTTCAATCAAAGTCCGATAACGGTCGGAGTCCTTGCTCTTTAAGTAATCCAACAATTTGCGACGTCGATTGACCAAGCGCAACAAGCCGCGCCGCGAATGGTGATCTTTCTTGTGTTTAACGAAATGCGGAGTAAGGTGGTTAATCCGGGCGGTAAGCAGGGCCACCTGAACTTCCGGCGAGCCGGTGTCGTTCGTCGCTCGCTGATATTCTTGCATCACAGCGCTCTTGTCTGCTGTTTCAAAGGCCATTTTTTTCTCCTGAACAAACTTGTTTAACTTAATAAACTCACAATTGTAACTGTAGCTCTAGATGCGTTTCAATCGAAACGCCAACGAACTCAGAGTAATTTACGATCTAAGAGCCACCCTATTAAGATAGCTCCTGAACATCGCTCTGAACCGCCTTGACCAAACGCCGCGGTGTCACCCGTCCGTCGTCAAGAATCTCGCCCACTCCCATGAAAACAGATTGTTTTGCATACAATCTAACCCATCCATGCTTCGGCGCTTTAGGAACTAAAACGGCTTGGCCCTTTCGCACATAAAAACCGAGTTCGTCACTCAATTGAACCGCCGGCAAGGCGGATACGATGCGATCCATCGGGAGAACCAGTCCCAGCAATTCGCTTTCATCGAGTGTTTCCATACTTTCCAGCGTGTGAGAGTCGGCAATCGATAAGTCTCCTACCCCCGTACGTCTCAACATCTCGACATGGCCGCCGCAACCCAACGCTTTGCCGACGTCCTCGGCAAGGGTCCGGATATATGTGCCTTTCGAACACGCGACGTCCAATTGCAGACTCGACGAATCGAACCCCAGCAGCTTCAATTCATGAATGACCACTCGACGGGGTTCCCGTTCCACCTCGATGCCTTGGCGGGCCAAATCGTAAAGGCGTCGCCCTTGATGCTTGAGCGCAGAGTACATCGGCGGAACCTGAAGGATCTCGCCGCGGAATCCAGCCAGAACCTGCTCAACCACGTCCTCGCTCAGTGGCTTCACGGCCTTCGTCTCGACAATCTCGCCCTCGGAATCTCCGGTAAGTGTCGCTATCCCAAGGCGAACCTTCACCCGATAACGTTTGTCCGTATTCAGGAGAAACCCCGACAATTTCGTCGCTTCGCCCAAACAAATCGGGAGCAAACCGCTGGCGAGCGGATCGAGGCTTCCGGTATGACCGGCCTTTTGCGCTTTCAAAATCCGCTTGACCTTTTGCAGTGCCGCGTTTGACGTCATACCGGAAGCTTTGTCCAACAGCACAATGCCGTTAATGGACCGCAAATCGTTGCGGCGACTCATCGCTACCACCTATTCGCCGCTTTTCGGCTCTTCATGCAGCCGATCCAGGAGTGCATCCATATGCATGCCGCGCTCGATCGAATCGTCGTAGACGAAATGGATCTCGGGCATATTACGGATGCGAAGGCGCTTTCCCAGTTCGCGACGCAGCATCGGGACCATCGTCGATAAGAGCGCCACACATTTTTCGGCCGGCTCCTTGGCTCCCAAGAAAGTCACGAAAACTTTGGCTACAGCAAGATCACGGCTTACTACGGCATCGCTCACGGTAACCATTCCAAGGCGAGGTTCTTTTACCTGCGTCCGAATAAGATCCGCCAATTCCCTTTGGAGCTGCGAGGCAACCCGGTCGCTCCGTTTAAACTCTCTCGGCATATGAACTTAGACCGTCTCGATACTGAATCGTCTAGCGTTGCACTTGCACTTTTTCGAACACTTCGATCTGGTCGCCGACCTTGACGTCGTTGTAGTTCTTTATGCCCATACCGCACTCCATGCCCGCTTTGACCTCGCCGACGTCCTCTTTGAAGCGGCGCAGAGAATCCAACTGCCCTTCGAAGACCACCACGTTGTCTCGTAACACGCGGATCGGCAGATTCCGTTTTACGTGGCCGTCCAGCACCATGCAGCCGGCGATAGCACCGAATTTCGGATGACGGAACACGTCCCTAACCTCGGCAACGCCGACGATCTGCTCCTTGAACTCGGGTTCCAGCATCCCGCTGATGGACTTCTTGATTTCGTCGATCACATCGTAAATCACACTGTAATAGTGTAAATCGATGCCCCGCTCCTCAATGATCTTGCGCGCACCCGCATCGGCACGGACGTTGAATCCGATGATGATCGCGTTGGACGCCAAAGCAAGATTGGCGTCGGATTCGTTGATGCCGCCGACACCACCGGCAATGACTTTCACTTTGACCTTATCAGTCGAAAGGTCCGTCACCGACGCTCTCAGCGCTTCAAGACTGCCTTGCACGTCGGCCTTGATGATCAGGTTCAGATCCACGCTTTCGCCGCTTTCCATGCGCGAGAAGACATCCTCGAGCTTGGTCGCCTGCTGCGCCGCCAATTTACTGACACGCAGTTTTTCTTCACGATGCAAGGCGATCTCACGCGCCTTACGCTCGTCGGCAACGACGATGAATTCATCGCCGGCGTTCGGCGCGCCCGACAGCCCCAGCACCTCGACGGGCATCGACGGTCCGGCCTCTTTCACTGGCTTGCCATTTTCGTTGAACATGGCCCTGACACGCCCGAATTCCATGCCGCACAGGATAAAATCGCCCTTCTTCAACTGTCCACGCTGCACGAGAATGTCTGCCACTGGCCCTCGCCCTTTCTCGAGCTTCGATTCCAATACCACGCCGCTTGCGGGTATCTCGAAAGGCGTTCTGAGCTCAAGAACCTCAGCCTGCACGAGAATGGCGTCGAGCAATGCGTCGATACCCTGACCGGTCTTGGCGGAAACACTCACGAATTGGGTGTCCCCACCCCATTCTTCCGGGACCACATTGAGCCCGGTTAGTTCTTGTTTTACTCGATCCGGATCGGCTTCCGGTTTATCGATCTTGTTGACTGCCACGACCAGGGGAACATTGGCGGCGCGGGAGTGCTCCACGGCTTCGCGAGTTTGCGGCATCACGCCGTCGTCGGCAGCGACCACCAGCACCACGATATCCGTGACCTTGGCACCGCGTGCACGCATCGCCGTAAACGCGGCATGGCCAGGCGTATCCAAGAAAGTCACCGCGCCGTGATCCGTCTTGACCTGATAAGCGCCGATGTGCTGGGTAATGCCACCCGCCTCGCTGGCCGCGACGCGGCTCTTGCGAATATAGTCGAGCAATGAAGTCTTGCCGTGGTCGACGTGTCCCATGATGGTTACCACCGGAGCTCTCGGCAACTGCTCAATCTCCTCAGCCACCGACATGGTAGCCATAATCTCGGCCTCCAGAGCGTTTTCGACCTGCGGTATGGCCTTATGGCCCAACTCTTCGACCACCAAAGTGGCGGTATCTTGATCGAGTACTTGGTTGATGGTGGCCATCACTCCCATTCCCATCAACGTTTTGATGACTTCGGTCGCCTTAATGGACATCCGCTGGGCCAAATCCGATACCGTAATGGATGCGGGAATGGCGACCTCACGCACCACCGGGGCGGTTGGCTTCTCAAATCCGTGCCGGGCTTCCGGAAATGCAACAGGGCCTTTGGTGACTTTAAGCTTTTTCTTTTTATCTTTTCTTGCGTCATCGAGACCAAAGGGCTCACGAGCACCTTCGCTTCGGCCTTTAGGACGTTCAACGCCCGGCTTCTTTTTGGCACGTTTGGCTTCTGACTCTAAATGACGTGGGAGCTCCACCTCTTCCCGCTCGGCCGACACAGGCGGAACGACCGGTTTTTTAGGCGCAGGTATTTCTGCCGCGGGTGCGGGCGGCTCACGCTCTTCCACACTCACTGCTTTTTCGGTACGCTGCTGCTCTTCGACCAGACGTCGAGCCTCCTCCCGCTGCCTCTCTTCTTCCGCTCGTCTAGCCTCTTCGAGCAAACGCTGTTGCTCGGCGGCTCTCTCCGCTTCTTCGCGCTTCCTTCTCTCTTCTTCTTCCAAAGCCTTACGACGGACTTCTTCCTGCTGAGCGCGCAAAGCCTCCTGGGCTTCAAGTTCTCTCTGCTGGTCCTCGAGTGCCTGCCGCGCCTTTTCCACCTCAGTGCGACGTTCGCTCAGCTCCGGAAGCTCGCTTCGCTTGACATAGGTCCGCTTCTTGCGGACTTCTACGCTGATGGTCTTCACGCCCTTGCCGGGAATCTTGCCTTGCTTAAGCTCGCTAACGGTGCGCCGCTGCAGCGTTACCCGCTTCGGCTCTGCCATTTCCCCCTCGCTTCTGCCGTGGCTCTGCCGCAAATAACTCAGAAATCGAAGCTTTTCAGTATCACTGAGAACATCGTCCGCGTCGCTTTTTTCCAAACCCGCATCGCCCAACTGCGTAAGCAGTCGATCTACCGGAATGCCGACCACATCGGCAAGTTGCCGTACCGTCACATCGCTCATTCTTTCAGCCCCTGCCCTGTCAAATCCTCTTAACCTTCAGCAAACCACGGTGAGCGGGCCGTCATGATCAAACGCGCAGCCCTAGCTTCGTCCATACCCTCAACCTCCAGCAATTCGTCGACCGATTGTTCGGCCAAGTCCTCTATTGTCCTCACACCTCGCGCAGCAAGACGAAAGGCCGTTTCACGGTCCATTCCCTCCATCTCCAGCAACTCCTTGGAAGGCTCCGAAGATTCAAATTCTTCCTCGTTGGCGATCGCCTTGATCAGCAACGCGTCGCGCGCTCGATTTCGTAGCTCCTCGACGATGTCTTCGTCGAACTCCTCGATCTCCAATAGCTCCTTGGCTGGAACGTAAGCCAACTCTTCAACCGTCGAAAATCCCTCTCTAACCAGAATCTCGGCGACGCTCTCGTCCACGTCCAGCTGTTCCATGAACGACTGCATGAGCTTGGCCGTCTCCAGCTCATTCTTGGCTTCCGCCTGGGAAGCGCCCATTACGTTGAGCGTCCATCCGGTCAGCTCCGATGCAAGTCGCACGTTTTGTCCACCGCGCCCAATGGCTTGAGACAGGTTTTCATCCGCCACGGCAATATCCATCGAATGCTTGTCCTCGTCGACCACGATCGAGACGATCTCAGCCGGCGACATCGCGTTAATCACGAATTGAGCGTCGTTCTCGTTCCATAAAATAATATCGATACGCTCACCGGCTAACTCATTGGATACCGCCTGGACCCGGGAACCGCGCATACCCACGCATGCGCCCACCGGATCTAGCCGTAGATCGTTGCTCTTTACGGCCACTTTCGCACGAACCCCGGGATCTCGAGCAGCCCCCTTGATTTCAATGACCCCTTCGCTGACCTCCGGAACCTCCAGCCTAAATAATGCAATCAAAAGTTCGGGTGCCGTGCGACTGACGAACAACTGAGGCCCCCGAGACTCCGGGCGTACAGCTTTCAAATAGCCCCGCAAACGATCGCCGGACCGCACAGCCTCGCGGGGTATCATCTCGTCCCTGGGAACAAAGGCTTCGACGTTACCGCCCAGATCGAGGTAGACATTGCCCCGCTCGACGCGCTTGACGACGCCGGTCACAAGCTCGCCGACCCGGTTCTTGTAGGCATCGACGACTTTCCGGCGTTCCGCATCCCGCACCTTCTGTACAATAACCTGCTTGGCGGTCTGCGCCGCAATGCGTCCGAATTCAATGGATTCGATGGGCTGTTCGATATAGTCGCCAACCTGAATATTGGGCCGAATCTTTCGTGCCTCGTCCAAGGAAATCTCGATATCCGGGTTTTCGACGCCAGCCTCATAGTCCGCATTGGAGTCAACGACCAGCCAACGACGGAATGTCTCATAGCCCCCGGTTTTCCGGTCAATCGCGACGCGCACGTCGATTTTGTTGTCGTGGCGCTTGATTGTTGCGGTGCGAAGCGCATCCTCTATGGCGCCGAAAATGACCTCTTTATCGATGTCTTTCTCATTGGATACGACATCCACCACCAACAAGATTTCTTTATTCGCCATCGCGTCGTCCTTAGATTTAACTACCAAACTCAGGCGCCAGGCGCGCCTTTTCAATTGATTCAAATGGAATTCGCAAAGTTTCGCCACCCTCTTGAATTAGAACGTAATCGCCTTCCACGCCTGCCAGGTAAGCCTTAAATTTGCGCCGCCCATCGATGGGCCGGGCGAGCTGCAAACGGGCCAGACTACCCTTGAAGCGCACGAAGTGCTCCAACTTGGAAAGCGGCCGGTCAAGACCTGGCGACGAAATTTCAAGCTGATAACGACCGGGAATCGGGTCCTCCACATCGAGTACGCCACTCAGTTGATAGCTAACCCTCGTGCAATCGTCGAGAGTGATGCCAGACTCGCTGTCGATGTAGACTCGGAGCACGCGCCGGTGGGCGTCGAACTCTATGTCTATCAGTTCATATCCCAAGCCGCTAACGACCGGCTCAATCAAACCCGCCAAACGCTCCTGCGGCTTCATTGCGACCTCGTAAATTTCACTCACAAAAAATGGGCGCAATGGCCCATTCTTGTTTTGTTATTCCCTTTAAAAACTAAAAAAGCCCCTATGGGGCATACCTTATCAAAGCGGGGCGACTCTAATCACACACTCTAAAGTAACCCGCTGTTTATAGACGCATGTTACCACACAAACAACTAAATGTGGAACTCCCGTTATCATACGCGGGCACCGATTGCCTATACCCAATTAATAACCGCGGGCGTACCATAAAGAGACACGATAAAGAGAGGAGAATTCCGATGCCTTTAACTCCGATGGATCTGGTCGCCGAAGCGAAGCGACACATTAGAGAAGTCAATCCTGAAGAAGCTAAAGCCCTAATCGGCAAAGCACTGGTTCTGGATGTCCGGGAACCGGCAGAATTCACGCTAGGCGCCTTGCCTGGCGCGGTAAACATTCCGCGCGGCGTACTGGAGTTCAAGATCGACAGCCACCCGACGTTTCAAAATCGGCGTGACGCCGACATCCTCGTCTACTGCCAGACCGGCGGCCGTTCGGCTCTGGCGACCGAGGCACTCAAAAAGCTGGGCTACGTAAACGCCGTCAGCCTCGCGGGCGGCTTTAAACTTTGGCAGGAATCCGGCCAAGCGGTGGAAACGCCTCCCGCTTCTTGAAGCTTATGGCGTCTAGTCGTAATGGAGACGATCGCTCGGCCTCTGAAGGGCGAATGCGCCTCGACAAGTGGCTGTGGGCAGCCCGGTTTTTCAAAACCCGCCAGCTGGCCATAGATGCCATCAACGGGGGCAAAGTGCATCTAAACGGACAACGGGCGAAGCCCGGAAAGGAAATCGGCGTCGGCGCAAAGCTTAGAATCAGCAAGGATCAATACATTTGGGATATTACGGTTCAAGCTTTATCGTCCCAGCGTCGTCCAGCCGCCGAAGCAGTGCTGCTTTACGAAGAGACTCCGGAAAGCATCACGCGCCGGCAGGCTGAAGTCGACAGGCGACGCGATGAACGGTCGCTTTCCCTCCAACCGGAAACCAGGCCGAACAAGAAGGAGCGGCGCCAGATCCACCGATTCAAGCGCAGCCCGGAATAGTAGCGCGTAGATTTTCTGAATCGCCTTTCAACCACGATGACCATGTCGTCTAAACCCGCTCCTCGGCCGGAGGTCGTATACACCGTCTCGCGACTGAACCGGGAAACCCGTTTTCTGCTCAACGACTGCTTCGGCAGCATCTGGATCGAGGGTGAAATTTCCAATCTCTCGACCCCCTCTTCCGGGCATATTTATTTCAGCCTGAAAGATACCGAGGCTCAGATACGCTGCGCCATGTTCCGTGCACAGAGCCGATCCCTCGACTTCAAGCCGGAGAACGGCGATCACGTGCTGATCAAGGCTCAAGTCAGCCTCTACGAACCGCGCGGCGATTTCCAATTGATCGTCGAATACATGGAAGAAACCGGCGACGGCCTGCTGTTGCGCGCGTTTGAGGCTTTAAAGCAGCGTTTGGCGGCCGAAGGACTATTTGATGCCCAGCACAAAAAGCCGATCCCGAGTCTGCCGCAATGCGTAGGCGTCATTACTTCGCCGACGGGGGCAGCCGTCCATGATGTTCTTACCGTGCTCCGGCGCCGCTACCCCTCGGTCCCCGTAATCATTTTCCCGGTTAAGGTACAGGGCGCCGAAGCTAAATTCGAAGTCGTGAAGGCCCTCGCCGCGGCGGATCGGCTACAGATGTGCGATGTCCTGATATTGGCCCGCGGCGGCGGATCTCTGGAAGACTTATGGGCGTTCAACGAAGAAATCGTGGCCCGCGCGATTTTCGAATGCAAGACGCCGGTGGCTACGGGGATCGGGCATGAGATAGATACCACGATTGCCGATTTCGTCGCGGATCTGCGCGCGCCGACACCGTCGGCAGCCGCGGAGGCGGTAACGCCCGATTGCGCCGCCTTGCTGGCCCGATTCGAACGGATCGAGCAGCAGCTTTGCCTCCGCATGAAAGCGGTGCTCGAACGCGATCGAAATACACTGCGCGTTCTCGGCAAACGCTTGCAGCAAGAACATCCCAGCAAACGCCTCCAAACCCAAAGCCAGCGATTGGATCGTTTGGACCTCCAACTCAAGCGAGTAACGAGAAATTCGCTGTCCAATCTGGACGTGCGACTGCGGACACAATTCGCTGCTTTGTCCAGACACCGGCCCCAACAGCGCCTACAGATGCTCGAAGAAAGACGATGTCAGATTTACCAACGCCTTTGTCTCGCGATTCAGCGGGCTCTCGAAAAGCAGGATCAGCATGTCTCCGGCCTCGCGGAGCACCTCCACGCGGTGAGCCCTTTGGCGACGCTGACACGCGGTTATGCTGTCGCCTACAAACAGGACACGGGAGAAATTCTGCGCTCTTATCGCGATATCCAGCCAGGTGAAAGCATGGAGACCCGGCTTGCGGACGGCATCCTGATCAGCCGAATCGAGGAGGCGCGAAAATCCTGAAAAATGGCGGCGATCAGGAGGAAGCTATCACCTTTATACGCCAGGCTTCGGTACAAAATCAGGCAGCGGCATTCCGATATGGAAGCCTTGGACGTAATCGATTCCCATGTCTTGAAGAACCGCCAAGGTGTTTTCGGATTCGACAAACTCTGCAATGGTTTTAATGCCGAGATCGCGGCAAAGACGACTGAGATTGCCCACCAACGCCCGATCGATGCGGGAATTCAAGATGTTGCGCACGAACTCGCCGTCGATCTTGACATACTCGAAGTGCAATTCCCGCAGGTAATGGAAAGAGTTGTAACCGCTCCCGAAATCATCCAGGGCGAAGGAAAAGCCGATACGCCGCAACTTGGCCAGAAACTTACGCATATGAGCCATGTCGCCGATCGCTTCCCGCTCCATGACTTCGAAGACGACACGACTCGGCGGAAAACCGAGGCGATCGCATAGCCCCTCCGCAAACCCGAGAATTCCACGTTCTCGCATTTCTTGAGCCGATAAATTGATGAACAAGCGAGGCAAGGGGTCATCCGCTCCGACTAACGCGCTCGCGGCGGAAAACGCATCCGTCAGAATGGACCTATCCAATTCCCGAGCCAATCCGTATTTTTCAACTGTCTTTATAAATACCCCGGCCGACACGACTTCTCGTCCGGGTTTGATGAGGCGCGCAACCGCTTCGTAAGCGAACAATGCCCCCTTTCGGCAATCAACGATCGGTTGATAATAAGGAATGATGCGGTGTTCGCTCAGGGCTTGCCGAAGCTCTTCTGCATAGATCCGGCTGTGACGGCTCAGCTTCACCGATTCGTCCGCCGATTCAAGCGTCGATACTTCGTCCTTGCCCATTCCCTTGGCGTGATAGAGGGCCATGTCCACGCCAGCGATCAAGTCGACGGCATCCTTCCCGTTCTTCGGATAACTGACCAGACCAATCGAAGTGGTGATATAGAACTGGCGTCCGTCCGGTGCCTCGAGTCGCATTCCACGCAGCCGCTCCCGCAGCGACTCGGCCACACTCAGCGCACCCGATGGCGGCGTCTCGGGCAGAATCACAGCAAACTCGTCCCCGCCAATGCGGAAAGCAATGTCGCCCTTGCGTAAATAACCGTGCAGGCATTCACCGATTTGAACCAGCGTTTTGTCGCCAGCGGGATGGCCGTACGAATCATTAATGTCCTTGAAATTATCCAGATCGAGCAACAAGATCGAAAACTCATGCCCGTGCCGCGCAGAGCGCTCGATTTCGTAATCCAACATTTCGGTAAACCGTCGCCGGTTGCAAAGTCCGGTGAGCGGATCGTGCTCGGAATAGTATTCCAGCTCATCCAATGTGTGCCCCAGCGACTTGCTTGAACCAACCACCATAACCATTACCGACAGCAAAGAACGGATCATGCTGAGTTCCTGCACATCCGGCGGCGTTGCTGAGGAGTAAACCACCCCGAGCAATCCCGCGAGCTGAGGCGCATATTCAGGCATCATCACGGCAAGGGTTCTGATATCGTCTAGATCAATGATATTTGCGTCACCGCCAACCTGATATTCTTCGATCTCGACCGCCGCATCCGGAGGCAGCTTGAGCTTTTCGATCGCTTCCCCGATTAGTCGCTCCTTGACCGAACATTTGATTTGATCGGAATACGAGCCGAAGTAATAGAAAAACAGCGATAAGCCGTGATCTTCGAGAAAGGCGATGAAAAAGAAATCAAAAGGAAAGATATTGCGGAAACCGACAAGAATTTCCTGAACGAACTCATCCCAATGCGTCACACGCTCATGGGAAAAAATGATTTGCTCCAACACTTGGCTCTGGCGCTCGAACAATTCTTTCTCCACCAGCGTCGAAGCCAAAAGATCCATGGTCTGACTGAACTCCCTCAAAACTTCCTGTATGTACTTTCCGTTTCGATGCCATTGCCGCTGTCTTTCGTCCGCCAGCAGATTCAAGCTGCGATCTAATTTACTGCAGTGCTGCAATATGATTTTAGATCTCGGGGTATCGCTTTCCAGATCGGCAATGACGCTAGCGTGGACGCGTTCTATCATGGCTCGAATCGTGGCGCCGAACATCTGCGTCCGGGTTTGACTTTCGAGCAGCGAGGATAACTGCTCCATCACCTGTTTGCGCAGCTTATTGAGCTGCGATGGCATTCCACGCTGAGGGTCGAGAGAATCGGGGATGGTTTTGGCCATCAAATTCATAATTGCGTGTCCTTAGGAAAGCGTCCTCCTTTTTCCATGAGATCGATCCCGCACTGCAAATTCGAAAACCAGCCGATAAAATCCCTTACAGCGTTGCCCCGGTAAATCGGCCCATGCTGGGGAGCCAACATTTCGATTTCCAGGCCTGAAATCGTATCTACCCAGCACCTGGCAGCTCGGTTCGAACACATGTAGCGGCGGTGAAATCCTTCGATATAAGGGAGATGACTCGCGAAATCATCAACGAACTCGTATGCCAAATGCTCTGGAAGCATCGCCGCTCCTATATCGCCGGTGAATAGGATTTTGGCGATCGGATCATAAACATTGAGCTGGCCTTCGGAATGTAAGAAATGTGCCGGCAATAATTTCAACTCAAAGCCCGGCGAAAAAGCACATGACATACCTTCATCCGGTACTGGAACGAAGCGGCTCAAATCCCTGATGCCGTAGTGCGGAAGAAAGCGGAGCCAGATGCGAGGAGCATATACCGGGGCCGCGGTGAGCTCTAACCAAGTAGAAAGTCCACCCACGATGTCGGGATCCTGGTGCGACAAAATGATGGCGCGTAAATCCCGAGGCTCAAGATATTGAAGCAATTCGGTGAGCGCCCCAGGCATAACCCCAAAACCACCTGGATCGAGCAAGACTCCATATCCATCATGGAGAACCAGATACTGATTGGAACGGATACCTTCTTCTTCGCCCGGTTCGCTCTCGTTTAGCAAAATGAACCGATGCTCCGGCGTTTTGAACAACGTAACGTTTCGCACGGCTAACCTCTTGTTATTGTTATTATTCCGTTGTGGATGTCCGTTTAGTATCACGTGACTCGCTTCCCTGGAGCACTATTTTAGAGCACATTTCCGAATCGTACGCTAATCCACGACGATACCTGGCTGAAGGGCAGAAAAACCGTATCATTTAAATGAAAATTTTTCTGTAAGCCTTTTCTTACAAACGCAATAAGCGACTACAAACAATCGATTCGCCTCATCGATATTCCAGTCAAGATCGATTAAACTAGCGAGTTTACATTTTTTCCTATATATCCCGGATGCGATCCGGAACGACATCAACCTTTAGCGGAATTTGCCATGAACAAAGAGAGCCAAGCACTGATCGAAAAGTACTACACTGCTTTCAACGCCGGAGACATGGATACGTTTCTAAGCCTGCTTACCGATGATGTTATCCATGACATCAACCAAGGACAGCGGGAAATCGGCAAAGAAGCATTTCGCGAGTTCATGAACCGGATGAATCGGAACTACAAGGAACAGTTGGTCGACATGGTCATCATGACCAGCGACGACGGCAAACGGGCCGCTGCGGAATTCGTGGTTCTCGGCGAATATCTGGTGACCGACGAAGGCTTGCCGCCCGCCAAAGGCCAGAAATATCGTCTTCCGGCCGGCGCGTTCTTCGACATCCGCGACGGCAAGGTGGCGCGCATCACCAATTACTACAACTTGCAGGACTGGATCGCCCAAGTCGAAAAGGGCTAAGGCTAAGGCTATGACCGACTCGATCAGCATCAAGCGCTTTACCGGCCAAGACCCGGAATTGCAGCCGTTTTTGCCTGATCTGGCGCGACTGCGAATCGAAGTATTCCGGGATTTTCCATATCTCTACGACGGAAGCTACGAGTACGAGGAGAAATACCTCCAGACCTATACGCGGTCGCCGGAAAGTGTGATCGTGCTGGTGCTGGACGGCGATAAAGTGGTGGGCGCGACGACCGGAATTCCGATGGAACATGAAACCGAAGAGTTTCAGAAGCCCTTCGTGGAACACGGTTACGACCCGAAGAAAATTTTTTATTGCGGGGAATCGGTATTGCTGAAGGACTACCGCGGTAAAGGCATTTATCCCAAGTTCTTCGAGGAACGGGAAGGCCACGCCCGGTCTCTTGGCCGATTCGACTGGAGCTGCTTCTGCTGCGTGCAGCGCCCCGAAAATCATCCGCGTCGCCCCGCGGATTACGTCCCGCTCGACCGGATCTGGAGCAAATTCGGCTATACCAAGCATCCGGAATTGGCGACCACATACACGTGGAAAGACCTGGATGAGGAAATCGAATCGCCCAAACCCATGGTCTTCTGGCTCAAGCCATTAACCTAGAAACAGCAGTTGACCGCTTCGATGAACCGGGAAAGTCCGATGACTTCTAATCGTCCTAGCTTTTTTCTGCCTGACCGTTTGGGTGACGCCGCTACGCACCCGACTGCACGGCGGGCGGGCCACCTGGCGGCGTTGCTCCTCTTTGCGGGAGACTACCCCGCCGCATCGCCGCGCCTTGCCATCCGTCCCGCCCGCCGCACACTCGGGCACGTCCAACCGCCGTTTCTAGGTTAAAGGAAAACACCTGATGCCATCTCAAGCATTCCTTTTAGCTGCCGCGCAATACAACATCGGCTTTCTCAAAAGCTGGGACGATTATTCCGCCAAAATCGCCCGCTGGGTCGCCGACGCCGCGGATAACGGCGCCAAGATGCTGCTGTTCCCGGAGTACTTCAGCATGGAGCTCGCGTCCCTTTTCCCGGAAGAAGTTTACAAATCGCTGTCCAAACAACTGAGCGAAATGCAGACTCTGCTGCCGGATTTCGTGATGCTGTTTTCCGACATGGCGGAACAACACGGCGTCCATATCGTGGCCGGTTCCTTTCCCGTCCGAATGGAGGACGGCAGCTATCGGAATCGGTCGTTTCTGTTCCGGCCGGACGGAACGACCGATCATCAGGACAAGCTTCAGATGACCCGGTTCGAAAACGAACACTGGCTGATTACCGGCGGCGAGGAAATCAAGACGCTGGATACCGAATTCGGACGGATCGGCATCAATATTTGCTACGACAGCGAGTTCCCGATGATCGCTCGCAAGCAGGTTGAGGCCGGTGCCGATTTGATTCTGGTGCCGAGCTGTACCGACACACTGGCGGGCTATCACCGCGTCCGCATCGGCTGCCAGGCACGCGCTCTGGAGAACCAATGCTATATCGTGCAATCGCCCACGGTGGGTCAGGCGCCGTGGTCGGAAGCGGTGGACGTCAATATCGGCGCCGCCGCGGTCTACACGCCGGTGGATTACGGCTATCCGGACAACGGAATACTCGCCATCGGCGAGCTCAATCAAGCGCAGTGGGTTTACGCCGAAATCGATCTCGCTTCGATAGCCCACATCCGGCAAACCGGACAGGTGTTCAATTACCGCGATTGGCCAGGCCAGTTTCGCTACGTCTGATAAAGATCGGGAGCAAGCACCGCTCATCCGGCGCTTGCTCCGTCGAAAGGTCTTGCGAGTCTCCGTAATCCCAAGACTTCCGACTCACCCCCGCCCTTGTGGCAAACCGGTCGAACTAATCGTCGGAATTCTGGTCTTTGATGAACACATCCCGGTAACTGCGCTATGGCGATATAATCGTCCCACTGGCATTCCGACCGGAATCTCTCACATTCCTTCTTCTTCGTTCGAGATGGAGAACGACTATGGCAAAGAAGCAACCCTCAAAGCACGCCGAGGATACTGCGGAGACCAAGAAAAAGCCGGCTTCCGAAAGCGTTAAGAAAGCCGCTGCAGAGCCCACTACCGGTTCCGTGGGCGAGCGCCCGGAATATATTTCAGAAAAGGTTACCGAACCGGCAGAAGGCGCCCGAGAAGGCTTCGGGGAAGCCATCAAGGAAGGCGCAGAACACGCACGTTCGGCTTTTGCCGAACTCATTCCGGAGGTCGGCGGCATGATTCACAAAGGCGTGTATTCGGGTTTCTATTACTTGAGCTATGGCGTGGTTTTCGGCTCATTGATGGTCGCCAACCTGCTTCCCGCGCACAGTGCACTGGAAGAAGGCGTACGCGATGGCGCCGAAGCGGCCAGGAAGGCATTCGAAGGACGGCACGAAGGCGTCCACGACGCTTCGCACACCGAAGCGTCCGACGAGGAAGGTCTGACTACAGCCTGATCGCCCCTATCCTAGAACCGGCCGGTTCGCCGAATGGCCGACGGCGATCTGCCGGCGGCGGGCACCTTCGCTGTTCTAGACTTACCGGCGGGTGGGTATGTCCCAGATTCGCTCCGCATATTCCTCGATGGCGCGATCGCTCGAAAACCAACCGGAAAAAGCGACGTTCAAAATCGCTTTTCGCGTCCACATCTCGGGATCGCGATACAAGCGATCGACTTCCTCCTGGCAAGCGATATACGACTCATAGTCCGCTAACAACGCGAACCTATCTCCCTCTCGAAGCAAAGAGTCGACTAAGGGCTTGAACCGATCGGGCTCGTCCGCCGAGAAATACCCCGTCGAAATCATCTCGAGCGCGAGCTTCAGCTCCTTGTTGGCGTGGTAATAGTTCCAAGGGTTATAGCCGCTTCGGCGCAGTTCGCCGAGCTGCTCGGCGGTATGCCCGAAAATGAAAATATTGTCCTCGCCCACCCGCTCCCGAATCTCGATATTCGCTCCGTCCAAAGTGCCGATGGTGATCGCGCCGTTAACCGCCATCTTCATATTGCCGGTGCCCGACGCTTCCATTCCGGCCGTCGAAATCTGCTCGGACAGCTCTACCGCCGGCATGATTTCCATTGCGCGAGACACGTTGTAGTCGGGGACGAAAACCACTGTCAAAAGGCCATCCATCGCCGGGTCCTGGGCGATCACTTTCGCCACATCGTTGATCAACTTTATGACCAGCTTGGCCGCGTGGTAACCCGGCGCAGCCTTGCCGCCGAAAATGACCGTGCGCGGCACGGCGTCGCCCGCGGACCCGAAACGCAATCGGTTATACCGAGTGATGACATGCAGAACATTGAGCAGTTGGCGCTTGTATTCGTGCATGCGTTTGATTTGTACGTCGAACAGGCTTGTCGGATCGATCCGAATATTCAGGCGTTCATCGATGAGCGCCGCCAAATGCGCCTTATTGGCCGATTTGACCGCTCGAAACCGCGCGCGAAATTCGGCATCGTCCGCCAAAGGCGCAAGTTCTCGTAGCCGCTCCAGATCGGTCACCCAGTGGGGGCCGATGGATTCCGTGATCAGCGCGGCGAGACCTCGATTGGCCTGATTCAGCCAACGCCGCGGCGTGATACCGTTGGTGATGTTCACGAACCGGTCAGGAAAAATTGTCTCGAAATCCCGGAATATCGTGGTTTTCATCAACTGGGTGTGCAACGCGGCCACGCCATTGACTTTGTGGCTGCCGATGATGGCAAGATGGGCCATCCGGAGTCGTCTTCCCCGATCTTCATCTATGATCGAAACCCGACGGAGCAGTCCGGTATCGCCCGGAAACCGCTCACTGACCTCCTTAAGAAAGCGATGATTGATCTCGTAAATGATTTGCAGATGGCGCGGAAGCAGCTCCTCGAACAAACGCACCGACCAGACTTCCAAGGCTTCGGGCAGCAGCGTGTGGTTGGTATAGGAAAAGGTCCGAACGGTAATGTCCCAAGCGTCGTCCCAGGGAACGCGATGCTCATCCACCAAGATACGCATCAATTCGGGAATCGCGACCGATGGGTGGGTGTCGTTGAGTTGAATGGCCACTTCCCGGGGCAATTCGGAAAAATCGCGGTGATCGGTTGAAAAGCTTTTCAGAATGTCCTGCAGCGATGCGCTGACAAAAAAATATTCCTGCTTGAGCCGCAGCTCCCGCCCCATTTGCGTGGTATCGTCCGGATACAGCACCTTGGACAGGTTTTCAGACTGGGTTTTTTCTTCGACCGCCTTGATGTAATTGCCTTCGTTGAAATATTTCAACTCGAAGTCACGGGAAGCCTTCGCCGCCCAAAGGCGCAGGTTATTGACGGTTTCGCCGCCATAGCCCGGAACGGGTATGTCGTAGGCCATGGCCATCACGTCTTCCGTATCGGTCCATCGATATCGCACCAGCCCGTCGACATCCCGATATTCCACGACATGCCCGCGAAACTGCACGCGGTAAAGAACGTCGGGACGGGGGAACTCCCAGGGATTGCCGTAACGCAGCCAGTTTTCCGGATGCTCGATTTGATAGCCGTCCTCTATGCGCTGCGAAAACATCCCGTAGTCGTAACGTATCCCGTAGCCGAATCCCGGAAGCTGGAGCGTGGCGAGGGAATCGAGGTAACATGCCGCAAGACGCCCCAATCCGCCGTTGCCCAAGGCGGCTTCTTCCTCGGTCTCGGCTAGTTCCTCCAGGCTTAGCCCGACATCTTCCAAGACCTGCTTGAATTCGTCATAACATCCGATATTGAGCAAGCTGTTCCCTAGGGCCCGGCCGATCAGAAACTCCATCGACAGGTAATAAACCCGCTTCGCATCCTGCAAATAGTACCGGCGCATGGACTCCATCCAGCGCAGAGTGAGAAGATCCCGTACGACATACGCTAACGCGAAAAACCAATCCCGTTCCTGCGTCTCCACCGGGTCCTTGCCGATGGAGTAAATCAGGCGGTTGACTAGAGCGCGCTTTAGCGAAGGAATGTCTTTGGGATTTAAGAGTTCGTATAGATCTTGAGATACCGTCATCGCCCGTAGGCTCCTTGAGCTCGAATGTTATCCTATCCAATCGGTTTGGACCGGTGCACGACCGGCCCGACGAATTTTTTGACCGCGAGCGGTCTAAGACGTGCTCGCAAAGTGCGTCCACATAAAAATAAGAACGGTTTAGCCCCTCTTTAGTTTACGATCATTCAGCACTCCGGTTACGTCTCATGAATATCCGCTATGTGGCGCCTATCATCTATTGCCTGTTCACTTCGCTCGACCCGGCATACGCCGCCCAGCCGGAAAAACCCTTGGCACCGGGCTACAAGCCGCTGGCCTTCGAATTACCCGCGCCCGGCACCTATGTCTTGCCCGCGCTGGGTGAAGCGTCCAATGGACAGGTCTTGGACAGTACCGGGAACGAGCTGGATTTGCATGGCTTGTACGGCGACAAACTGGTCCTTCTAAGCTTCATCTATTCCACTTGTAGCGATGTCAACGGCTGTCCTCTCGCGACCGCCGTCTTTCACAAGATTCAGCGCCGTCTCGAACAAGAGCCGGAAATCTTCAAGCACTTGCGTCTGATCACCTTGAGTTTCAACCCCCAGCATGACACCCCGGAAGTCATGGCTCACTACGGAAAAGCTTTCGCCAAAGATGCGGACTGGCGCTTTCTGACAACCCAATCGGAGCAGGAAATCCAGCCGATTCTGACCGCCTACGGCCAATCCATCCAAAAAGATTTCGACGCCGATGGAAAATTCCTCGGCACATTCTCCCATGTTCTCCGAGTCTTCCTAATCGATCGGGAAAAGCAAATACGCAATATCTACACAGTCTCTTTTCTGCATCCCGACACGCTAGTGAACGATGTAAAAACACTCCTGGCGGAAAAATCGACCGTCGCGACGCAGCAACCACCCGCCGGCCGTGTCGCTTTTCTCGGCGGCGGCGACAATAAGACGGGTTATGAGGCAGCCGATTTCGCCACCCGGTCCATCGCTCTCGCGGAGCGCTCCGGCCAGCGAACCAACCTGGTCGAATACGCCAAGCGCCCTCCCCTGGGCCTGCCCCCGGTTCCAACGCCGAGGGACAATCCGATGACCCCGGCCAAGGTCGAACTGGGCCGAAAACTGTTCTTCGATCGTCGTCTATCCTTGAACAACACCTTCTCGTGCGCCATGTGCCACATTCCGGAGCAAGGCTTCAGCAGCAACGAGCAGGCGACTGCCGTCGGCATCGAAGGGCGCACGGTACGCCGCAACTCGCCGACGATTTATAACGTGGCTTATCTTAAACGTCTGTTCCATGACGGACGCGAGAGCCGCTTGGAACAGCAAGTCTGGGGGCCTCTGTTGGCCAACAACGAAATGGGGGCTCCTTCGGTCGGTTACGTGGTCGATAAAATTCAGGGCCTCCCCGATTACGCCGGCCTTTTCGAAAAGGCCTTCAAGCGCGGCCCTTCGATGGAAACCATAGGCATGGCTTTAGCTAGCTATGAAAGAACCTTGAACTCGGCCGATTCGCCTTTCGACCGCTGGTATTTCGGAAAGAAAAAAGACGTGCTGCCTGCCGAAGCGCGTCTCGGGTTCGAACTGTTCACCGGCAAGGCCGGTTGCTCCCAGTGCCACACGATCGCCAAGGATCACGCCTTGTTCGCCGATCAGCAGATGCACAATACCGGCATCGGCTTCCGTGCCGCCATGGCCAACGATAAGCCAAAGCAGAAAATCCAAGCGGCACCGGGAGTTACCCTCGAAATCGACGCCGACATCCTCGCCGCCGTCAGCGAGCCCAAACCAAACGATCTCGGCTTTTACGAAATCACCCAAGACCCTAAAGACCGTTGGAAATACCGAACGCCTGCCTTACGCAACATCGCGTTGACCGCGCCGTACATGCACGACGGCTCTCTTTCCACGCTAGAGGAAGTTCTCGAGTTCTACAATCGAGGCGGCGTTCCCAACGAAAATCTCGATCCGCTGATTAAGCCCTTGAACCTCGATCCGACGGAAATCAAGGCTCTTGTCGCATTTCTGCAATCACTAACGGGCAGTAACGTACCGGCCATCGTTTCCGATGCCTTCGCCGCGCCGGTCGGCGATCCTCTGGACAAGCAAGCGCAACGATGACTCAAACAAATGCATAAACGACAGCGGCATAACGCAAAGCCTTGCCTATCGCCATAGCCAGGACCGACCGCCAAAACGGCAGACGCAACCAGCCGGCCGCGAAACAGAATCCGTCCCCGACGACGGGCAGCCACGAAAACAATAAGATCGGAAGACCCCATCTTCGCACCGAGGCTACCGCCTTTTCCTGGCGCGACTTTGCAAGGCGCTCGGCCGGATACTTGATCGCAGTGAAAAATCCCAACACCCAAGTTGTGACAGCCCCTAACGTATTACCGGACGTGGCCGTCAACAGCAACACTTCCGGCGAAAGCTCGGTCTGGCTGACAAGATAGGCAAGCACCGCCTCCGAACCGCCCGGCGCCAAAGTAGCGGATACAAACGCGCTGCCGAAAAGACTCCAAAGAGCAAATGTGCCTGTCAAAACTTCCATTGCCGATTGTTTAAGAAATATTCTGTATAAACGCCAACTTGCTTTTTTCGCGGCCAAAAAATTCAAAATACCGTGACATGGCCAATCGCGAATATTGACAGAAGCGACGTGAAAAAAGTACTATTTCAACTCTAATTTATGGCTACGTAGCTCAGTTGGTTAGAGCACCGCATTCATAATGCGGGTGTCGGCGGTTCAAGTCCGCCCGTAGCTACCACAAATTCAAAAAGGCTTAGGCGTGTCGCCTAAGCCTTTTTATTTTCGGTGTCATCCCCGTCAAAGGATCAAATTCGAGCACTTCCCGCAGAAGATCCGGCGCAAGATGCGCATGGTCATGGTTAGATTGGCATGGCCGAGGATGCGTGAAGCGCCCGGATATTACCACCATTCATCATGAAATGACTGGCAAAGGTATGCCGGAGAACGTGAGACATCTGCCCTTCGGGAAGTTCAATTTCCGATCTCTCGACGAAAGACCGATGACACTTGACCATACCGCTGTCTCGGTCGGAGATAACGTCCGAACTCGTACACCCTCAGGCTGCGCTTTCGATAGACCTCGCCCAATGCATTGAACGACCCCGGATGATCGACCAACGGATGGAGAGGTGGTTCAAGCGCTCGATGGAGCCGTTGACCCGCTCGACGATTGCGGTGTCGGCGATGAAGAGTTTTTGCAGGGCCTAGAGGTGGCCCATGGCGTCCTGGTAGGCGGCGAGTTTGAGATCGCCGCCCCTTTGCCGTTGGCGTTCGTAGAACCCGAGGGCGTAGTCGCAGAGTTCCCGGATGGCGCTGACTTTGACGGTGACGGTTTGGCCAATGGCTTTTTGGCGGGCGGTTTTCGTCATGGCGGTGTCTTCCCCGATGCGATTACAAAAAGCTGTCGGCCTGGAAGGCTTGCGCCCACATCAAGGCGACGTTGACCAGGCGGTGCTTGCCGATGACCTTGGAGGGGATATGGCCCCGGTTCACCCAGGCGTCGACGATGCCGACCGGGACGCCGGAGAGTTCGGCATAGCGTTGCCTCGTGATGTAGGCGATCGGGATCTGGAGGGGCGGCACCGAGGGGGTGACTTGACCCAAACGTTCGTCTTCCATACGCTTCCTCTTCAACTGTCACTTTGTGGCTGCAATGCGTAGTATTGATTTCTGAGATGTTGTCATTATGGCAACTGCCTTAATGGCATCATTTAACTTTCTTATATGGATCTGCAAGAACGATTAAAAGCGCTTATAGATCATGCCGAGTTCACCCCAACGGAACTTGAACGGAAAACGGGCATAGATCGCATGCGATGGAGCAACATCAAGCGGCGACACGTACACGCTGGCGCACCAGAGATAAAAGCCGTAGGAAAACTTGGCCGCAGTATGCTTATTGGCTCGTGATCGGCCTCACGCAGCGGAAGCCGGACACATCAGCCCGGAGATCGAGGACACCAGAAGAAATCTAAAAGGGGCTGGATAATCGCCGGAAGAGCGCTGATAAGAGGGATCAGGTTAGCCAGCCAAGACTAAATTTTTTCTCCGGCCTTATGTAAGCGAATACTGGCAAAACTTTCCGCTTTTTCTTACTTTAAATTCCGCGATTTTTGACTATCAGTAGAGTTAGCCATCACTTGACGAGAGAGCTATGAACGATAAAGCGGTAGAAGAATTGGCGGCGCGCGTCACTAACGCCGTACAGAAGTCCAGTTTGGCATCCCCGAACAGGTCCAGGTTGGTCCCACTGGCCTTATGGCTTTTAAGGGTTTCCAAAATGGCTTGGGTAGAATGCCGCTCATGCACGAATAGGGGCACGGCACTGAAATCTGTTGCCGTTCGGCCTTTCCTGCCCAGTTCAGAAAGGGCTTGGTGAGGCTCTTGAGCCGGGCCGCACATTGCGATAGCGACGAGAATTTCTCCTGTGTTCCCTCCCACAACTGCGGCTGCGCAAAGACATCGCTTTCCCCCTTTTCTGCCGCTTCGGCCACGAGGTTGAGCAGCCACTCGGCAAAAGGGCGCTCGGCGTTCTCATCCCAGCAGAGCTCCGGAGCGAGGCTGGAATCGTAGCGGTAGGTTTTCGGTGCTTTCTTATTCGGGAATTGTGCTTCGATCCCGACATCAGGCTGTTGCACGCTTTGTTGAGAATGTTGGTAGGCGGCAGAGCTTAGTTTTTCCCCATCACTCATTTATAGGTTCCTGTAATTATTCTTTTTGGGATTGGCAGGCCCCCTACTGAGGAGACTTACTGAAGATCCTGGTTACGCTTATTTCTTTATAGCTAATTCCAATTCCGTTGGAAGCCCTCCTATATTCTTCTGGCAAGTTTTTACATAGCGCCATGCCTCGGCTTCATTGGGTTTATTCTGGAAACTCCTCCGGCCATTTCCGGGCGCCGTGATAAACAGCCAGAATTTCGATGCAGTCCTGACGCACACGGTAAGGCAGAATGTAGGGGGAATCTCCCATGACAAGTTCCCGCGTCCCAGTGACTCGGCCCCGTCGGCCGAGTCCGGGATTATCTTGCAGAAGCGCAACGCGTTGCCGGATTTCATTCTGAAGCTTACGCGCTGCGTAGGGGTTATCTTGGGCGATATAAAGGTAAATGTCCCGCAAGTCTTGGCGGGCGGGGCCGGTCCAGACGATTTTCACGAACGGTCTTCGAACGCTCTGATTTTTTCTTCAATCAAGGCGTCCATTTCGGACATCATCTCCTCATGCGGGATCACATCGCCGCGATCGGCGGCGGCAATGCCGGCCTCAATCTTTTGGATCTGCCAAGCATGCAGCTCCAGATATTCCTGGATCGCCTGGTTCACCAGGTAATTGCGCGAGCGGTCGAGCTGTGCTGCGAGTTGGTCAAGGCGTTTAACGGTCTCGCCGTCAGTGCGCACAGTAAAGGCTTCGGTCGTCATAATTCACCCTCCCCTATCGGAATGGTTCAACGTGGTTCATAGGTAATCATTCCACGGGGACCACTCTAATTCAAGGGTAGATTCGTCCGCGTGTGAAGAGGGGCATTGGGCGACATTTTGGGAGAGGGTGTCAGGCTTTCGTTATTTGATTTAAGCCCCAGCTCAAAACCTTCGTTTTCGGTAGTGAGCGCATCCATCAATAAAAATCCGGCGGCGAGACGCAAGCCTAAGAGTTGTCGAGCTCCTCTTCAGCACTTTCAAGTGATCCCTCGTTGAACTTGTGGGCAGGAATCGATACATAGTCGATTTCGGATTTTCTGATGAAGATCGATCTATGGTATCCCTCAACAGGCAGATAGATCAGTTCATCAACGTCATCCGGGTCAATCTCAATAAGGCTGAATGTGTCGTAAAGAAGCTTGCTCTCGTTTAAGTATTCGCAGCGTAACTGCCCCGAAGACAGCTGCCAGATAATACTCGTCGCGCGGTCCAAAAATTTTTGAGTTTCTGCAGCTGCCTTTTCTTTCACCTTCTCGCGATCCTCCGGTGCAACTTTGCCAGACACCACGAGACGTTCTAGATCCTCATCGGTCATCACGATCTTATTAAGAACTTCATTTATCTTGCTTTCCTCAAACTCCTCCTCAAGACAGTCTAAGAAGTCCATGTGCTCCACTATTCGCCAGAAATCATCGTCGGGCAGTACGCCTAAATGGTCCTCGTACACCTCGGGTCCATAGGTGTCATACGCCTCACTGGAAAAGTAGACATCCTTGATTGCAGCACGCCGAATAAACACCTTTCGATTGTCAAGCGACTCCGCGATGATAAAGCTACTTCTTCCCTGCAGCTGTCTATGCAAACTTGAGCAAACCTCTTCTGAAATAGGAAGCAGCAGTGATCCTCTAGTTCCAAAGTGAATAGCCACCTCGCCAAAGTACTTTCGGGCATCTCCCGCGTTCTCGTCTGTTCCAAACAAGTCAAACGCCAGTGGCTTACCAAGGATCTCATCGACTGATGTCTCTAGAACTCTCGCAAGCTTTCTCAATTTTGCTGCTGGCACCGACGCGGTACCCGCCTCCCAGCGCTGATAGTTAGGCTGACTAACTCCCATCGCGTCAGCTACTTGCGTCTGGGTCATTCCCGCCATGAGTCTGCGTCTTTTCAATGCCGAGCGAGCCATATTCTACCTCCAACGATACATTTATACGTATAATATATACATTCCCGTATATTACCAAGAGACAACCGGTGGCACCCAGCAATCGATTCCGGTGAGAAGGTGTAAAGCTTTCGTTATTTGACTAACGCTATATGCTCAGAGCGTTCGTTTCCGGCTACGCTTCATGTCGTCCAGCAACCGCTCATTGGCGCTTCGCGCGTGTTCGAATTGGTGCTCTGGCTTTCGTTTAAAGAGCGAAGGACATGCTTTTAAGGGTGCTGACGGTTTCCGGGATGCCTTGTCTCAGTAGGGTGTCGAGGTAGTCTTCGACCGTTTTTGCCGGGTGTTTTAAGCTCCGCCGGTGGCTTGCGGCGGCTTCCAAAACCTTAGAGGCATCGAGATCGAATAGATCCAAGATGAAGTCATCGGGGTGAATCGCTTCAATGTCGTACTTTGCGAGCTCTCGCGCCGGGAAGTCTTTCAGGTTGAACGTGACAATCAGGCTGGAATGGCTCCGGATCGTAGCCGCCAGAACATGGCGGTCATTGGGATCGGGAAGGTCGAGGGCAGGAATCAGGTATTCGTAACCCGTTACTAAGGCATCCCGGACGTTGTTGTCCATGAGCTGTTTGGTTCGGTTGAGCTGGTCTATGGTGAGATCCGGCCGTTCGGCGATCAGGTTTCGAATCCATTCTTGATGGATTTTTTCGCTCCATTTGGCCCGGTATAGGTCGGTCAACGCAAGCCACATCAAGAAGTCGCGGAGCGGTGCGGGATAAAGCACGCAGGCGTCATATACGACAGCAAAGGTGCTCATTCATCAATAGCCCATGTTGAGTTCTTGTGCCTGGGCCGCCAGTTCTTCTAATGTCTTCCGCCGTTCCTGGTCGATGCGTGTTTTGTAATCGACGACATCCTGATGCCGCACCCGGCGGTGTTTTCCGACTTTGTGATAAGGGATCGTTCCCTCATCCAGGAGCTTTATGAGGTAAGGCCGGGAAACATTGAGGATGTCGGCCGCTTCTTGAGTCGTCAGTTCCGCGTGTACCGGAATCAAGCTGACGGCGTTGCCTTGTGCCATTTCGGAGAGAATATTGATCAGGAGCCGGAAAGCAGCGGTGGGAATTTTTACCGCTTCATGCTCCCCTTTTTGATTAATCACTCGTATGGCTTGCGCTTCTTCTTTGGTCTTTAAGTACAAGGACAATTGCCGACTGCTTTCCTTGGCAAGCGTTACTTCGGACTCGGTTGGAAGTTCCGGTTTTACGTTCGCGTTCATGGCAGTTTCATTAATCAGCTTCAGTATTCAGTGCTCAGTGTCATGATGGCACCTATTCGACATATTCGCAACATTCGAAATATTCGAATCACAGTTTAAGAGGGATATATCCGAGAATGGGAAGGAGTCAGGCTTTCGTTGTTTGACTTGTGCCTGTGGTCAGAATGTTCGTTTCTTACTACGCTTCATGCTGGCCGACGACCACCCATTACAGTCAACAATCCGTGGAAAAGTGGTATAAACCAGTTTTAGATAATACGGACGTCAAGCCAAGATGGAATGAATTTGTGGCATGCAGTTGAGATCGAAGAGGCCTAGGGGCGGAGTTTAAGAAAACAGGGCAGAGGCGTTGAAATGATTACCGTGAACCTTCCGAACAATCTTGAAACCCGATTGGACGAGCTGGCCAAGAAGGCCGGGAAGACCAAGGAAGCTTGCGCCGAGGAAGCCATCGTGGAATACGTCCAACAGATCGAAAAAAAACTGGGCACGACCGATACGAGACGCCGAAAGCTCCTGAACTTCCTGAACGATCTTAACCGTTCTCCCAGGAAGCCGAGATCGGCCCGAGAAATCGAGGAAACCATTCAAGAGGAACGCGATGCTTGGGATTAGCCGTGCTCGTTTACCTCGATAGCTGTATCGTCATTTACCTGATCGAGAAACATCCCGAGTTTTACCAGTCCCTTCACGATGTTTTCCGATCGACCGAAGCGGATTTTTGCATCTCGCCTTTAGTGAAGCTGGAATGCTTAACTGGCGCTTTTAAACGGAACGATCCGTCTCTCGTTTCAGACTTTGAGACGTTTTTCGACTCGGCAATCACGCTTCCAATGCCTGAATCCGTGTTCTTGAATGCCGCAAGGCTCAGAACGTCCTTCAATCTGAAAACGCCGGACGCCCTGCATCTGGCGACCGCCGAACTACATAAATGCGACGAATTGTGGACAAACGATGATCGGCTAACCAAAGTCTCCACAATTCGAGTTGTCAACAAAACGTCAACGCCATAGCCGCTTAATGCTCCTTTAAAGCTACCCCAACCCTTCTTAGTACTACAGCCGCAGTTGTTGGTCTAACAAGCATGGTAATCGACTGAGGAGACTGCCATGCAAGGCTCGATACGACAGTGGGACGCGGAGCTGACCGCACTGCATGCGCGGATTGGCTCGCGTTTTCGGCGGGCGGAACCGCGGCAACGCGCGTTGGGGT
>NZ_JAFIBZ010000014.1:0-116343 GCF_017832375.1 Methylocaldum sp. RMAD-M
CAAGCTCCTCGTCCTGGCCTACGGCGTCCTTAAGTCCGGCCGACCGTTCGATCCCAATCATGGGCTTGCATCGTGATTTCTAAGACGGTATCTACAATCGCTGAGTAGGTCGGCAATCCCTTGCCGACAAATGCGCCTCTTCGTGCGCATTCGAGGCCCTCCCAGCCGAATTACCTCGATACTCCCCCCAAGGCGCATGAGGGAGGCGGTTTGTAGGAGTCCAGGGAGCCCACCGGCACGTTCGGACACTGTTCGACGCTGCGTCGGAAATCGGTCGTGATGGTGTTCGCATAAAAGATCCAGGTGTTGTAGGGCTCGGCGGCCTGCCGCTCTTCCCGCGGATCGCGGGTCAGGTCGACTACCTTCGGCGCGGTCGAGAAGCGCTCGACCGGACTGTATTTCGTCTCCTGCCAGGCGTAGTGGATTTTCCAGTTCCGCCACTTCACCGCCCTCAGGTCGTCGCCCACATAGATCACGAAACCCTCGCGGCCGGAGTCTTCCCGTTTTCCCAGAAAGAAATCGGCCATGTCGATGCCGTCGATGGGGCGGTCATCGGGAACCTTGGCTCCGGCGAACGCCGCCAGCGTCGGGAAGATATCCACCAGGTGCACGATCGCGTTGTTGACGGCGCCGGCAGGCACTTTGCCCGGCCAACGCATGATGAAGGGCACCCGTATGCCGCCCTCCATCGCCGTGACGTAGGTGCCGGCCCAAGGTCCGCTCCAGCCGCTGAATTGGCCGTCTCCGGCATCGGGGTCCTCCACCCCGTTATCGGAGGCGAAGATCACCACCGTGTCGTCCTCGACGCCGAGTTCGGTGAGGGCATCGAGCATTCGGCCGACGTAGTGGTCGGTCTGCACCAGCATATCCGCATAGTCGCCGTGGCCGCTCTTTCCCGCGAAGTCGGGATGCGGGAGAGTGGGATAATGGGTCGCCGTGAGCGGCACATACGCGAAGAACGGCTTTCCGCTTCTGACGTTGCGTTTCATGAAATCGATCGCCCGCCGGGTGAGTTCGGCGTCGATCAGCCGGCGCTCGTTCAGATCGTAGAGCTTGACCCGCTGAGGCTCGCTTCCCTTGCGGCCCTCCATGATCCAGGGCTGGTCGGCTTCCGGAACCTGGGCGTCCGCCGGGACCGAATACTCCTGAAGCACTTCAGGCGTCGTCCAGACGGCTTCGTCGGTACTGTTGGGGATGCCGTACCATTCGTCGAACCCCTGATCGGTCGGCCAGCGTCCGGGCGTGCGGCCGAGGTGCCACTTGCCGAAGGCGCCGGTGGCGTATCCGGCGTCGGACAGCGCCTCGGCAAGAGTCACCTCCCATGGCACGAGGCCGTAGAAGGAAGTCCCGATCGGCACATTCTGCGCGCCGCTGCGGACGGCGAGCCGCCCGGTCATCAGCGCCGCGCGGCTCGGCGTGCACTGGGCCTCGGCGTTGAAATTCTCGAGCCGCATGCCTTCCGCGGCGAGCTGGTCGATCCGCGGAGACGGCGCCCCGCGCAGCGCTCCGCCGCCATAAGCGCCCCAGTCCCCCCAGCCGGTGTTATCGGTGAGAATCAGCAGAACGTTCGGCTGGGCGGCCTGTGCCTCCGCGCAGATGAGGGGCTGGAGCAGAGCAAGGCAAAACGCCATCAGCAGCGGTCGCCTTGTGAGTGGAAACGTGTGGCGTTCAATCATTCGATGCCTCTTATCGGTCGTAGGGCGGCGCCGTTCATCCCCTCGAGAGTGTGGCCGCGACGCCGCCCGTATCGGGAAAAGACCGATCCCGCCGCATTGTGGCGGGACGCTTCACTATCGAGCCACCTTCAGAAGCCTATCTTGATGTTGGGCGGGTACTTTTCCAGGACGGCTTCGTAGCGTTCGGCTTCCTGGCTTATCACCGTCGTGACGGGGAGGTGCCTGATGCCTTCGCCGACATCTTCGCCCGGGTTGGTGTAGAGATTGACGACCGCGCCTCCGGGGATCGTTTCGACGATGGCACCGGTGAACCCGCCCGTATAGCCCCGGTCGAAGACCGCCTGCTCGAGCTCGACGACCATATACATTTTGAATTCATCGAGGCGAATCGCGGACATTTGATCACCGAGGGTATAGATGATACTGCGGCGATTCGATTCGCCCTCGTCGGCCAGCAGGAACGAGGTCTGGTCGATGCCGTCGATATAGTACCCGGTCGCGGGCACGTACTTGGCCACCTCGGCGCCGGGCGCTCCGGCCAGAGATGCCGCGGTGTTGAAGAGGTCGGTCAGATCGAACAAGCCGTCCGAGATTCTGGGCTTGATCACCCCTTTCCAGTAGGCGAAAGTCGGTACCCGTACGCCGCCTTCCCAGGTCGAGCCCTTGCAGCCGCGGAACGGGGTGCGGCCGTGGGGCGGCACTTCGCATTCGGGTCCGTTGTCGGAGCTCAGGATAATCAGCGTGTTTTCGATTTGCCCACTGTCCTCCAGGGCCTTGTACAAGCGGGCCAAAACATCGTCCATTTCCACCATGCAGTCGCTGTAGACGGTGCGCGCCGGGGACTTGCCCGCGTACTCCTCGTTGGGATAGTTGTCGAAGTGACAGCCTCGGGGCGCATGATAGAGGAACCAGGGCTGGTCGTTGTCGGCTCTATCCCGGATGAATTTTTCGCTGTAGGCGGCCCAGTCCTGATCCAGGTTCTTGATCGTCGTCAGGTTGATCTCGTAGGTGTTTTCGCACTGTTTCTGACCCTTCACGCAGTGCACGTTGTTGCGGTTGAAGGGCAGTTTTTCCATCATCTCGGTCCGCGAAGGACTCAGGGCGATTTCCGGGTTGAAGTACACGTCCCGCCACTCTGTGTACATGTCCGACACCGACAGGAAGCCGTAATAGTCGTCGTAACCCACATTTTGAGGCAGGGACCCTTCGTTCTCGCCCATGTGCCACTTGCCCACGCCCTGGGTGAAATAACCCAAATCGTCGAGCACGTCGGCGATAGTCACCGCTCCGTCCAGTCCGCCGGGTTCGGCGTACAGGGCCGGCCGCAAGAGCCCGTGGTGCAGGGGGTTCTGACCGGTATGAATGCTCGCTCGGGTCGGGGTGCAACTCGGCGTCGAATAGGCCGAGGTCAGGATCAGACCTTCCCGGGCCAGCTTGTCCATGTTCGGGGTGGGGTTGCCGACCGCGGTGCCGCCGCCGTTTAACCCTGGGTCCATCCAGCCCACGTCGTCCATCAGGAAAATAAGGATATTCGGCTTCTTACCGAATTTCTGTTCCAGTTCGTCGAGCTTCTGCCGGGCTTCCCGCTCCTGGTCGGCGTGCGGGATCACCGGTTCCATGTTTTCCGCGATGCTTTCCGCCTGAACGTGAAGGTATTGGTTGGGATGGTCGTACCCCGGGGCGTCGGTTTGGCCCGTGGTCGATCCGCGGGTAATGTCTGCGGCAGTCGCAGCCCCGGCAGTCAGCATCACGCTCGCCGCGAACGCGCATGTCAGCACGATCGAGTTGCCGCCGCTGGGACGTGGTGGTTTCCTACCGTACATGCTGTGCCTCCTTGTCGGCGTGTCATGCTCGTTCGACTCTCTCGCCGCTCAAGAACGATCGAGAGCCAGCCGACGATGCGCAAGATAACGCCTATTTGACAAGGGACGCGGACAACGATTCACATTTGAATCACGTTGTCGAACTTCGAAGGCGAAATCATCCTTGAGAGGAACGCACAGGATCGTTCTTCCGAGGCAATTCCTGTCTAATTGAGGAAGGAAAGGAAGCGAAACCACGAAAGGAGATCGAAATGGACGCACCCCGTTTTCAGAAGCGGCGCTTGGGCATGTTCCCCTGGTTGCCGTTCAGGGTGATCATACTGCTGGCGTTCTCGCTTGCCGCCGCATGGGCAGAGGGCCCGCGCGGCACGGTGCTGCCCGCGCCGGAGCCTGCCTTCAAGGGCAAGATCGGACGCACTTACAAGGACTCTCAGCCGGACAAGATTCCGGTTGTCAAAGCGCCGGCCGGTGCTCCGAACGTCCTGGTGGTTTTGATCGACGATTCCGGGTTCGGCCAGTGGGGCACCTTCGGCGGGCAGATTCCGACGCCCAATCTCGACCGGCTGGCGAAGGCCGGGCTAAGCTACACGCGTTTCCACACCACGGCTCTCTGTTCGCCCACCCGCGCGGCTCTTCTGACCGGACGCAATCACCACTCGGTCGGTACCGGCACGATCACGGAAACCGGCACCGCCTATCCCGGCTACACCGGCCAGATTCCCAAGAGCGCCGCGATGGTCTCCGAGATTCTGCGCCAGAACGGCTATAGCACCGCGTTCTTCGGCAAGAACCACAATGTCCCGGACTGGGAGACCAGCGTATCGGGCCCCTATGACCGCTGGCCGGGACTGCAAGGCTTCGATCATTTTTACGGCTTCCTCGGCGGAGAGGCCAACCAGTGGGCGCCGGCGCTCTACCGCGACCATCAGCGGGTGGAGATGCAGGTTCCGAAGGGCCGAGAAGGGCGCTACACGCTCAACGACGCGCTGGCGGACGAGGCCATCGACTACATCTTTCAGCAACAGTCGGTCACGCCCGACCGGCCGTTCTTCGTCTATTACGCTCCGGGCGCGACGCACGCCCCACATCATGTGCCGAAGGAGTGGCTCGACAAGTTCAAGGGACAGTTCGACCAGGGCTGGGACAAGTACCGCGAAGAGACCTATCAGCGCCAGCTCAAGCTGGGCGTGATCCCGCCGGATACCAAGCTCACACCCAGGCCGAAGGAAATACCGGCCTACGACTCGCTGACGCCCGACCAGAAGCGGGTGGCCGCGCGGCTGATGGAAGCCTTCGCGGCCTACACCGCCCAGACCGACTACGAGGTGGGCCGCGTGCTCGACGCCATCGAGCAGGTCGGCCAGTTGCACAATACCGTCGTCTTCTGGATCATCGGCGATAACGGCGCCTCCATGGAAGGCACTCTCTACGGCGCTTTCAACGAAATGGCGGCCATCGGCGGTTTATCCGAAGATCCGGCTTTGCTGGTGCAGCACCTGGACGAAATCGGCGGGCCCAACGCTTACAACCATTACCCGGTGGGCTGGGCCTGGGCGATGAACACGCCGTTTCAATGGGGCAAGCAGGTCGCCTCGCACCTGGGCGGCGTACGCAATCCGATGGTGGTTGCCTGGCCGGATCGCATCAAGGACAAAGGCGGCATTCGCACGCAATTCCACCACGTCATCGACATCGTGCCGACCATTTTGGAAGCGGCCAAGATCCCGATACCCACGGAGGTGAACGGCGTCAAGCAGAAGCCGATGGAAGGCGTCAGCATGCTGTACGGCTTCGATAATGCGAACGCAAAAGGCACGCGGCAGGTACAGTATTTCGAAATGTTCGGCAACCGGGCGCTGTACAGGAACGGCTGGATCGCCGCCGCCCGTCACGGCCGGCTGCCGTGGACCACCGGGACCTTCGATTTCGACGAGGATCAATGGGAACTTTACGACCTGGATCGCGATTTCAGCGAAGCCGACGATCTGGCCGCGAAACATCCCGACAAGCTCAAGAAGCTTCAGGACGAGTTTTGGGTGCAAGCCAAGAAGTTCCAGGTTCTCCCACTGGACGATCGCTTGACCGAGCGTACCGATCCCGGCTTGCGGCCCAGCCTGATCGAGGGACGGACACGGTTCACCTACTACCCGGGAGGTGTGCGCATTCCGGAAGGCTCGGCCGCTCCGGTCAAGAACCGCTCGCACATCATTACGGCAGAGATAGAAGTGCCCCAGGGCGGAGCGGACGGCGTACTCGTTGCCGAGGGCGGCGTGGTGGGAGGCTTCGCCCTCTACGTCAAGGACGGACGGCCGGTTTACGAGTACAACTACGTCACCCAGGCCCGTTACAGCGTAACCGGCTCGGAGCCGCTGTCTCCGGGACCGAATACCATACGCATGGAGTTCCGCTACGACGGTGGCGGCATAGGCAAGGGCGGCACGGCGGCGCTTTTCGTCAACGACAAGAAGGCCGGCGAAGGCCGGATCGAACATACCACCTGGGGACGTTTTTCCGCCGACGAAACCTTCGACATCGGCGAAGACTCGGGATCTCCGGTAAGCGCCGCCTACGCTTCGCCCAATCGGTTCACCGGCACCTTGAAGAAGGTGGAAATCGATGTTCAGCCCGCGAACCTGAGCGCCGACGATCGGGAAAGACTCCGAAGCATGGCGTCAAAGGCGAGGCAAGTCATGGACTAAGGGCCGGGGAAGGCGGGTCTTGCGATACCCACCCTCGGGGAACGTCATTTGGTCGTTTCAGGCTGGGCGATATTCGTCTGACTTTTGCGTTTTCGCGATGATGAGCAAAAATAGCCGGGACGTGGATGGTGCTCGTCCATGAATTTACCTACGTTTCCGATCGGCTCTTCAAAAAAGGATTCAACATGCTAAGAAATCGTCTTGTTGTTCTCGGCCTGATCGCCTCGGTTGTTTTTACCCCCCTGGCCCTGGCCGAACAGGTGCTGAAAATGGCGACCACGACGAGTACCGAGAACACGGGGCTCTTGCCGGTGCTTAATGCGCCGTTCGAGAAAAAGCACACGGCCAGGATAGACGTGATCGCCGTAGGCAGCGGCAAGGCGATGAAACTGGGCGAAAGCGGCGATGTCGACATCGTCTTCGTGCACGACCCCGATGCGGAAGAGAAATTCATGGCGGCGGGACACGGTGTGGACCGCAAGCCCGTGATGCACAACGACTTTGTCGTCGTCGGCCCGGAAACGGATCCCGCCGGTGTCAGGAGCGCAAAGACCGCGGCCGAAGCTTTCAGGAAAATCGCCGAGGCCAAGGCGGGCTTCGTTTCCCGCGGCGACGAATCGGGAACGCATGTCAAGGAAAAGACTCTTTGGCAGAAGGCGGGGCTGCGGCCGGAAGGCGAATGGTATCTTTCGGTAGGGCAGGGCATGGGAGCCGTGCTGCGAATGGCCGACGATAAGGCCGATTACACGCTGACCGACCGGGGAACCTTTCTCGCGGACAAGGACAAATTGACCGTGAAGCTTCTATTCGAGGGAGATCCGGCGCTGTTCAATCCCTATCATGTCATGGCCGTAAATCCGAAGAAGCATAAACACGTGAATTACGAGCTGGCCAAGAAATATATCGACTACGTCACGGGCACGGAGGGGCAAAAAACCATTGCCGACTTCAAAGTCGCCGATCAGCCGTTGTTTTATCCGGATGCGATTCCGAACGCCGAAAAATCGAAGAAATAGTTCGGAGGAACCAAAACCCTGAAAATGTGCCCAATTTAGAGGATTATCCGAATCCGGATACCGATATCGCGGGAACAGTTGCGCCACTGATGTTCCCGATTTTGTTATCGTAACAGGGAGATATCGATATGTTGCTTTGGATTATTTTCGGCGGGATCGCCGGCTGGGTTGCCAGCATGATCGTCGGTCGGGGAGACGAGATGGGAATGCTGGGCAATATCGCCGTGGGTATCATAGGCGCCTTTCTCGGCGGCTGGATTGCCGACCGTTTGGGATTCGGAGGAAAGCCGGGTGTGGAGCGTCCGACATCTTTGATAAGCTTCGCGACAGCGGTGCTCGGTGCCGTTATTTTTTTAGCCATTCTCAATGCCTTGATTTAGTGCGGAGTTCCGGAGAATCCGGTGTGTTTTGCCCGCCGATCGTAGGCGGTGGAGTTCTCCAGGACGATGTCGTTTTGGGGCGAGTACGAGAAACGGCTAAGGCGATCGCTGCAACCGGAAGTCTTGATGATTCCGAAGGCGGTGTAAACCGCTGAGCGAGGCAAAGGCCTCATGCCCGAATAGAGAGGCAGGCTCGCATAGATTTTCGCGGGGGATGATAGTGAACAATTGGTCAGTGAAGGCTTTGGGGGGATTTCTCGTCATATGGGCGTTTTCCTGCCCGGCCACGGCTCAGAAGTTCGGTCCGGTGCCGGACGTTGACGAAGGATTCGAAGAAGTGGAATCGGCCACCCTCAATGACGTCGATCTTGAATTCAGCGAGGACGAGCGGGTGAGGCTGAAGGAGCTGAGAGCATGGCTGCATCAGCGTAGTCGCGAAAGAGCGCGAGCCGCGGCGTTAAGTTCCGGAGACGTGGATGAAGCAAGCCGATTTGATTCGAGTGCCACATACCGAACGGTGCGCCCGCCGCAGCTCCTGCACGATGCACGAAACTGGCAAGGCCGGCCCAAGCTGCATATCGGTCGGGTACCCGACGATCGAGTGCGCGGCAGCTACGAGCCTCTCGATCCGAAAACCATCGTTTCTCCACGGCGGCAACCGACTCTAGACCCGGCCTCCGGGCGTCAAGCCGGCACTGCGGCGCCGCTGGAAACCAAGGCCAAAAAAAGCCGCGTCAGGCTGGTCTGGACCGCCGATGTGGCCCGGCACAAATCCGATTCATCCCCATCCTCCTCCAACGGCCGCCGCTGACATTGGCGCAGTTCTCGATCGGACCGGCTTGTCTATCTCTGGCTATGGCAGGCTAGAGCATTTTCCGATTCGGTGTCAGAGAGTCCAATATGTAGGTCGGCAATCCCTTCCCAATCGCAAACGGTCGCTTTAGTCGCGACCCTTCCAATCGCAAACGGTCGCTTTAGTCGCGACCCTTCCAATCGCAAACGGCCGTCCTGGGAGCGCCAGGACGCCCCTTCCCACAAAGTCCTTTGCCGAGCCGATAAGTCGGCAAGGGATTGCCGACCTACGTTCTTCCCGCCCGACACGAAGCCGTACACCGGGATGAAAAACGCTCTAGATCTCGCTAGTCTGCGCCTCGTCCGCTTTCGCGAGCTTGCTGTGGCGTACCGAGTAGACGAAATAGACGATCAGCCCGATACCGAGCCAGATTATGAACCGGTACCAGGTGGTTGTCGGAAGAAAAACCATCAGTGCTCCGCACGAGAGGACGCCGAGTATCGGGAGCACGGGGTTGGCCGGCGCCTTGAAAGGACGGTGCATGCCGGGGTCGGTGATGCGGAGAATCATGACGCCGAGGCAGACGAGTACGAATGCGAACAGCGTACCGATGTTAACCAGTTCGGCAAGCTCGCTCAGCGGCACGAAACCCGCTACGGATGCGATCAGAAAGCCGCACAGGATGATGACTCTCACCGGCGTTTGGGTTTTCCGGTTGACGGTCGAAAACCACGGAGACAGGAGACCGTCGCGGGCCATCGCGAAAATGATCCGGGTGAGCGCGTAATAGAGCACAAGCATGACCGTGGTCAGCCCGGCAATGACGCCAGTCGCCACCAGTGCGGACGCCCAGTTCAAACCCAATAGCTGGAGCGCGTGGGCCACGGGAGAGGACACGTTGAGTTCCGTGTAGGGAACGACCGCGGTCAGCAGGCCGGCGACCAGGATATAGACCAAGGTACAGAAAGCCAGCGCCGTCACGATGCCGACGGGCACGTCCTTTTTCGGGTTGCGCGCTTCTTCGGTGGCGGTCGAGACGGCATCGAACCCGACATAGGCGAAGAAAACGATGGACGCTCCCGCGAAAATGCCGATAGGTTTGCCCTCGGCCGTGTGGTCGAACCAGCCGAAAGGCATGAAGGGCTGCCAGTTGGCCGGATCGACGTTGAACAGCGCGACCGAGACGAATATGCCTATGGTCAGCAGCTTGATGAAAACCATCAGCGAATTGAGCCGGGCGCTTTCCTTGACCCCGATGATCAGCAGGATCATGAGAATCAGCACGATGCCGGCCGCCGGAAGATTGATGATGCCGCCCAGCTCCGGCGCATGGGTCAGGTAATCGGGCAGCGGCAAACCGATGGCGGTCAAGGCGTTATTGAAATAGCCGGACCAGCCGTTGGCCACGGCGGCTACCGATAGCCCGTATTCCAAGATCAGGTCCCAGCCGATGATCCAGGCTGTCAGCTCGCCGAACGCTGCATAGCTGTATCCGTAGGCGCTGCCGCATCCGCCGACGCTCGAGGCCAGCTCGGCATAGGCCAGCGCGGCGAAGGTGCAGGCGAGCCCAGCGATCACGAAGGAAATGATGACCGCGGGCCCCGCCTGAGTCGCGGCGGCAATGCCGGTCAGTACGAAGATTCCGGTACCGATGATGGCGCCGATGCCGAGGAGAGTCAGATCCATCGCTCCGAGGCAGCGTCTCAGTCCACTGTCCTGGAAGTCGTCCGTGGTGGTTCTTTTGGTGCGGAAAATCTGCATCATCGAATTCTCGCGGGCTGGTTTTATTAAAGGAATTATGCCTGATAAATTCGACCGATGACGATTTCCGCCGTCCAGCGAGCGGGAGATCTCGATTGGAGCGGAGGGCCGCCCCGCACGCGGTTGTCGTGGCCAAACCTGTCGTTGATCGACAATCCCTTGCCGACAAATGCGTCCGTTCGCCGGGAACGGCCAAGCATTCTCGCCCCGCCCTCCCCAAACTCCTTATTCGGCCAAACAGGAGGGCGAATTGGGGAGGACGTAGCGAGAGGGGACAAAGCGGGTTTGGAATGGGGAGCGCTTCATCTCGGCTTGCTTGGACTGCGCTCCTTTGGTTTTCAGTCAAAAGGCGATGGCCGATCGGGACTTGAAAGATGACGCGGCAAGCCGTGTTCCGCAGCCATCTCTCGGAGCCTCGCTTTAGTGGATTTCACCGCGCCAGGCGCCGGTTTCGTGTCCCCGTGACTCGAGAAAGTCCCTGAAGTTCTCCAGGTCCTCTTCCACATTGGAAGACACCATTCCGAGCATATCGCCGACCTTCTCCATCGTGGTCTCGGGCTGATATTCGATATCCACGCTGACACGGGTGCGGTCGCCGCCCACCGGCTCGAAACTCACGATCCCGTGGTTCTCCGGTCCGGCCGTGGTACGCCATGCGATGCGCTGATCCGGTACCTGCTCGACGATTTCGGTGTCCCATTCCTTGTGTTTTCCGCCGATCTCGGCATGCCAATGCACATGGCTATCGTCGATCTGGCGCACCTCCACGATGTTCTCCATGAAACTGGGAAAATCCTCGAACTGGGTCCACTGGTTATACGCAACTCTTACCGGCACGTTGACCTCTATGGATTTGTGCACGCTTGCCATTTCACACTCCTTCGGATCTGGTCTATTCGGTTTGTCCGGAATGCACCGGTCGAACGATGCATGGGTTCAATAAGTCGTTACCGATGGTGCCCAAAGCGCCGCAATCGCCGCCGTTCGATCACTCATCAGCTCAAAAATTAGACACCGGGCGATTGGCACGGTTCGAAAGGAATCCAGAAGCCAAGGGCGGCGTATGCCCGGATCACATCCGTGTGTTTTGGATGCCGGCATCTAGGACAAAGGTCTGCAATTCGGTCCGGCTCCATCCTTGGCTTCTTCGGCCAGTTTTCCACAGAACGCCGAATCTTCGGGAAAACCGCTTCGGTCATCGCGTATCAGTCTTATCAGGCCGAGTTCGTAAGCTTTTTCTGACTTGACGCGGGTAACAAGAACAATTCAGCATTCCGGCGCTTAACAGGATGGCGAAAAACTCTGACTGGTGCGCCGGGCGTCAACGGCGTGACCATATGAATGCCCGTCCGGCTTACCTGAAACAGTCCGTAGGGCGGGTTAGGCGATAGCCGTAACCCGCCTTGCCGCGGAATCGGCGGCTATCGCCTAACCCGCCCTACGAGCTGACCCATTCACGATTGGGCTGTGTGGCATAAGCGGTGAACAATGGATTACGAACTTAGACCTGCTACTTCTGATGACTACGCATACTGTTACCGTCTCACCAAGAGGAACATGCATGATTTATTCTGTAAACACTGGGGAGGCTGGGTTTCAACCGAGTTCCGTAACGGATTCGTCGTTGAGAACATAACCATGGTGATCATTGCCGGTAAACGAGCTGGTTACCTCAGCGTAATCAAAGAACCCACATCGATTTACATCGACAACATCCAGTTATCCCCTGCCCGGCAGGGCCAAGGTATTGGCACAAAGCTCTTGAACCGTCTACTTGCTACTTATTCAAAGGTCAGCATTCGTCTTACGACCTTTGAAGACAATCCGGCCAAAAGGCTGTATGAGCGAATGGGGTTTGTCGTCGTAGAAAGAAATGGCATGACAGTTAAGATGGAAAAACAGCCTAACGAGGCGGTGCACCGGAGCTGCTAACGCGGCCCGATTACCGGTGACGTTAGCAAAACGGCCCACGCTTTGGTTATTCGCTTTGATTTTTTTACGCAAAATGACGAAGTTCACTTAGCTGAACCAAGCCGAAGTTAAAACAACAAAAGCTTGACCCAGTCACCAAGCGCCGATTGTTCGGCACATGAGGCCACGTACCATATGTCCATCGCAAAGCTCAGATACTCAGATCTCCTTGATGCCTTCGAATTCGTGAGTTCCGGCGCGCCCTTTGACAGCAGGGCCTTCATCGATCGGGACACCGGAACGATTCACTATTTGTCACCCGAGTTCGACTTCGAAGAAGAAGTTCCCGACGATCTCGAAACATCAGACAGGTACGTCGAAGTTCCTCACAAGCACGATCTGGACTTGGGGCATAACCTGGTATTGTCATTCGTAGAGCAAGAACTCCCCGGCGAATACGAAACCGTTTCCGAGTTTTTTCGAAAGAAAGGCGCTTACGGTCGCTTCAAAGATTTCTTGAATAGCCGAAACCAGCTTGAACGCTGGTACGAATACGAATCCCGCGAGACTGAAAAGGCGTTGCGCCTTTGGTGCGACGAAAACGCCGTTGAGCTCACCGATGATTCATCTATGCCCTAGCCTCTCGGTCAACCGGGCCGTCTGCTGGTTGCGCTTGCAGGTTCCCGCCGCCTTATCGGCTGCTGCCCGGTCCGGGATTCCAATTCCGCGCGGTGCGGCCGGCGACAAAGAAAGTATTTTCTTCCGTTCTACGGGGCGACGATCAGTCGCGCCGCACCAGCTTGAAAAAACGGCTTATCTCTCCGCTCTGGGTCCTTTCCTGATATAGAAAAGCCAGCTTTTGCTCTTCGAACTTGTCGAAGAACGCCTCCCAGGAGATCCGCTCCAGCGTTTCACCGCCTTCGGTGAACCGGATGCGCAGGATGCCTGCCTCGTCGCCTTTGCCGGCGGTACCTTTAACGGTGGCGGGCCAGCCTCCCCGTTCTTCCACCCAGCGGCGAATCTCCTCGTGATTCGTCGTTTTTTTCGATTCGTGCGACATGACGACACCTCCTGGCATTGATCATTCGGTAATGAAGCCTTGCGGCGAGAACATTTTTTAGTTCGGTGTAGGGTGTGACGGTTTCGTATGCCGCCCGTTCCTGCACCCTAGTAAAAAACGTTCTAACCGTAGCTATGAATGATGCGGGGTCTAGGGAATCCCCCGCGTGCCCGGCGCACATGGTTTTCCAACTCTATGGCCCGATGAATCGAGGTATGGGCCGAAAGCACCTTGGCACGCGCCCGCTCGCCGATGCGGGTCCGTTCGGCATCCGAGGTCTCCTGGAGATGACGCAGAACGTCCTCGGCGCGTTCGGCCACCAGAATTTCTTCACCGATCTTGAAGAAGCTGTTGAGACCTTGCCAACGATCCGAGATGACCGGCGTCCCGCAGGCGGCGGCTTCGAACAGGCGCACGCTGGGCGAGTATCCGGCGCGTACCATCTCGTGGCGGGTGACGTTCAGCGTGAAACGCTGCGAGGTATAGAAGCGCCGGTGAGCGGCGGGCGGCAAGTGTTCGACGCGGTGAACGTTCGGAGGCCAGGCTATCGTTTCCGGGTATTGCGCTCCGACGATCGCAAATCGCCCCTGTGCCCACTGACGCGCGGGTTTCAGCAGCAATTCCTCGACCGCCGGCTGCCGGTCTTCGCTGTAAGTGCCCATGTAGCCGAGGTCGTACTCGATGGGGCCGAAGTCTGAAGAATGTAGATCCGGGTCTACCGAGCAGTAGAGCGGTTCCACCCGTTGAGCGCGGTACGAGCGTTTGAGCCAGGACAGGAGCGGACCGCCGGTGAAGGATAGATAAAGCTCGTAGCGGGGGATTAGATCCGGGTGCAGATATTCACAATCGCCGTGCACCAGTTTAGCCAGCGTGATCGGCGTATCGATGTCGTAGAAAGCGGTAAGGCCGCGCGCCGTGGCGATCACCCATTGTCCGACCTCGACGCCGTCCGGAACGTACGAGCCGACGATGACCAGATCGGCTTGCGCCACCTCGTCGGTGAACCGATCTTTCAGTTCGTCAAGATCGGCATAAAGGCGGGTCGTGCCGTAAGGCGGGTTGGGCAGGTCGCGGTTTTTCGCATACCAGGGCTGGTCGCGTTCCAGAAACAGTACGCTATGGCCGCGCGCGCTCAAGCCGTGTACCAGCGCCCGATAAGTCGTGGCGTGGCCATTGCCCCAGGATGACGTAATCGAGAGTCCCAGTATGACGATGTTCAATGGCTCGGACATGATCAAGCTCCTGTGTGTGGGTTTAAGGAGGGGTTGAACCGATCGGGAAGAGAGTTCTCCTCAGCATTGGATCGAGGCGCGGGCGTATTGCTCGAAACGCCGCCATCCGCCAGTCCGGTCAGAATACGGTGGACCAGCGCCGCCCGGTGCGCATAGGTATGCTCCGCGATCACCCGCCGCATGGCGGCGGCGCCGATCGCCCGAGCACGTTCTTCGGACGTCGTTTCAAGATGCCGGACGACATCGTCCCCGGTCCGGGCAACCAGAATTTCCCGGCCGGGTTCCAGAAATTGCTCGATGCCCTCCCAGGCGTCGGTGACGATGCAGGCGCCGGCACCCGCCGCCTCGAATACTCGGGTGGCGGGGGAGTAGCCGAAGCGCGCCATGCTGCTGCGGTTGATGTTGAGGACCATGCGCGAGCTGCAATTGAACGCGTTGTGATCCTGGGCGTATACATGGCCGAGATAGCGGAGATTGGGGAGTTCCGGTATGTTGCATTCCCACCCGTTTCCGCCGAGCAGGAAATCGGCTTTCGGGAGTTTCGCCGCGGGACTGAAGAAGAATTCGTGCACCCGCGTTTCCCGGTCGGGGAGGCGGTTTCCGAGAAATCCCAAAGTGGCGGCAAACCGGGGATCCGGTGTCACGGGATAATGAATGGCCGGGTCCAGCGCGTTATAGACCGGCACGCAATCGCGTGCGGCCAGTGCCCGGTAAGCCTCTACGACAGGCGGTCCGCCGCCGTAGGTCAGGATCAGGTCGTAATGGGGAATCAGGGTACGGAACGGATCGTTGGGATTCTGGTGAACCCGCTCCAAGGTGGCCGGGGCATCGACGTCCCAATAGATGACCATTCGGTTTGGCGCCCGAAGGCCCGGGATTTCGCGTTCCAGCCAGTCGTCGAACACGCCGACGCCGCTTGCCTTGACCAGGATATCCGCCTGCCGGGCGGCTTCCAGCGCTTTCGAAACGCCCTGTTCCGTGGCTGGATAAACCACGACGTTGGCCCAGGTCGGATTGGCCATATCGCGATGCTGCTGCCGCTCGAAGGCATCCGGCTCGTAGAAGGTAGTGCGGTACCCCAGCACGCTCAAGGCGCGAATCAGTCCGCGGTAGTACGTGGCCGCGCCGTTCCAGTAGGACGAGACCAGACTGGAGCCGAAGAATGCGACTTGCAGCCGGTGTTTCATGAAGACGTCTCCTATGTGACAGCGGGCTCTTTCCTCGATTTGTGTTCCGCGGAGCGGGACAGGCGCAGTTCGCGGCAGATGTCCAACAGCTCGTCGATTCGGTGCGCGCAGGTGTGGCGTCTGAGTATGGTGGCGCGTCCCTGCGCGGCCAGACTCTGCGCGAATTTGCGGTCGCGCAGAACCGCTGCGACGGCTTCCTCCATTTCGTGACGGGTGCGGGCGACCAGGAAATCCCGGCCGGGCGTAAACAAGCCCTCGACATCGTCCCAGGGCGCGCTGACCAGCGGAATGCCGCAGGCCAGCGCTTCGAAGGGGCGTATCGTGGGTATGCCCGGCAGCGCCCTGCGATAAGGCCGCCGCGGAATGTGTACCGTCACCTTGAAACGGGCGAACATTCGGGGAACCTCATAATTCGGCAGCCATCCGCCGTATTCGATTCCGGCGTCGGACAAGACGTCGAGCGCCCGTGCCGGGTAGCGCACGCCGTAAATGCGCGTCCTCAGCTTGAGCGTCTTGACCGGATCGATGAGAAATTCCTTGAGCTCGCGGGTGCGCTCGTCGTCGCCCCAGTTGCCTATCCAGATCAAATCTCCTTCGTCGGGCTCGCGCGGCATCGGACGGAATACGCGGGTATCGGCGGCCTCGTGCCAGGTCCAGGCCCGCGAGGCCCAGCCCCGGTCCAAATAGATGTCGCGCAGTACCTTGCCGAAGGCCAGCACCCCGTCGTAGTGTTCCAGATCGTATCGGGCGATCGATTCGGGATCGGTCACCGCCCGATGATGGGTGTCGTGGAACAGCAAGACGTAGTGCCCCGATCGGGCGCGATGGCGTCCGATCTTTTTGACCAAAGCGGGATCGTTCCACTCATGCACGATGACCACGTCGGCATCCGCCAGAACGGCGCCGATGTCGATATCGTCGACGTTATAAAAGCGGCTGAGCAGCTGTGGATAGGCCTCGAAAAAGCCCATCAGCGAGCCGGGAAGCCGCTCGGCGCGGAGGTTCTGAAGACTCCAGCCGTCGGTCGGTTCGTAAACCTCGACGCGGTGGCCGCGCTGCAGCAGTTCGGTGGCGATGCCCCGCAGGAAATGGGCATTGCCGTGGTTCCAGTCGGAGATCAGAGAGTGATAGAAGAGGACAAATTTCATTCTAAGATTCCATTGTTTTAGTTAGACGTGGTGATCGGGTCACACCGGCGCTCCCGGCGATGCCGTTTGCGAGTGAAAAGAGACGTTCGTCGTCTTGCCGGCCCGGCGTTTGGTCGTCCGTCGGTCGGCGATCAGATCGTGATAAGCATTCCAGTACGCGGCGGCCATCCGTTCCGGCGTGAACCAGGCCGCTCTGATCCGGGCCTTGGCCGCCCAGTCGTGCCGCAGGTCCGGCCGGTCGATCAGTTCCTGAAGCGTCGAGCGGAGTTGCTCGGTATCGTTCGGCGATACGAACAAGGCAGCGTCCTGCCAGATTTCGCGAAGGCTGGGGATGTCGCCGAGCACCAGGGCGCATCCCGCCGAGGCCGCTTCCAGCGCCGATAAACCGAATGGTTCGTAGCGGGCGGGCAGGGCGTAGATAGCGGCATGGGCGAACCAGTTCGCGAGTTGCTCGGGAGAAAGCCGCCCGAGGCAATGGGTGTCCGCGAAGTCGGACGTTCCGCCGTCGGGATGTCGGGCTTCGCCGGCGATGTAGACGGGCCATGACAGGCGCGGGGCGATTCGGGCGAGAGCGGCGATATTCTTGGCCGGGTCCCATAATCGGCCGGCCGAGAGGATAAAGGGCTTTTTGTTGCTCTCGGGCTGGCCGGCGCGCCCATTGGAGATCACGCGGGCTGTCGGCAAAGGACCGTACAGCCTGCGCAATTCGGCGAGCATGGCCGCGGTCGGTGCGACCAGGCAGTCCGCCGCCCGCAGCCCGGTTCGAACGACGTCCCGATAGCGGTCCAGGCGCTTCGGCGCCGGCTCGCCATATACCGCTTGCCACCACGACAGCACGCAGGAGTGGCCGACCATCAGGACCGGAGCCGGCCAGGCCAGATGGCCGTGGGGGTAATCGTTCAAATGAATCAGCGACGGATTGGCGTCCTTCGCCAGCTTCAGCAGCCACCGGCCGGCTGCTTCGAGATCCTCCCAGGGATCGTCCATCCAGACCAGTTTGTAGCGGCTCTCGGCCACCCGGACATGGTGAAGGGCCGCGGCTTCGCGCCGCTGTTCGGCGGACAGGGGGGCGCCCATCGTGGCCAGCACGATGTCCGCCCCGAAAGCTTCCAATCCGCGGGCCAGCTCCAGCGCGTACCGCCAGACGCCTCCGATCGTGTCGGCCGTCATGAGGATTTTCATCGTCCGTAGATCCTGTCGAGTACGGTTGCGATTTCGACGAACTGCCGGGCTTCCGGGGCGAAGCGCCCTTCTTGGCCGAGCCTCCGTGTCCAATCGATGAGCGCCCTCCCGCCCCAGGGGTCGGGAGGGCTGGCGACGGCTTCGCGCCGGGTTCCGTGGAAGCGTTCGACGATGAAGTCGTAGAAGGAGCCGTCGACATTGCGGAGCGCGGCCCCGCCCCCGGTGCCGTGGAAAGAGAAATCGATCGCCGCATCGCGGCCGGCCGAAAGCCGCCAGGAACAGGCGATGCGAGCGACGGCGCCGCCTCGGAATCCGATCTCCGCGACGGCATAGTCTTCGATCTCGGCAGCCGGTTTTGCCAGGAGCCTCCCGCGGGCGTACAGGCGGCTGACGACCTCGGTGACGTCCGGAAAATCCAGCATCCACAGCGCCAGATCCACGAGGTGGACGCCCAGATCCATGACGCAGCCGCCGCCCGCCAGGGCGAGGTCGTAGAACCACGGCTTGTCCGGGCCATAGGCGTTGTGGAAGGTCAGGTCCACGGCATAGATTTCGCCCAGATCGCCCCGGCGGATGGCGTCGCGAATTTCCGCCATGCCGCGTACGTAGCGGTAGCTCAAATCCACGCCCAACAGCTTGTCCGCACGGCGCGCCGCATCGACGATGCTTCGCGTTTCCTGCCGGGTCCTGGCCAGCGGTTTTTGGCAGAACACCGCAAGGCCTCTTTCGAGAGCGGCCATCGCTTGCCGGGCGTGAGCGGCGCTGGGCGTGGCAATGACTATCCCGTCCACAGAGTTCTCGAAGAGGCTCTCCGGACGTTCGCTCAGGGCGGCTCCGGGCGCGAGGTGCGACGCTTCCTTCAGGGCTTCCGGGGACGGATCGGCGAGGGCGACGATCTCGGCGCAACCCTCTTCCGCCAGGGCGGCCATCCGGTTGCGGCCGATCCAGCCGACGCCGAGAAAGCCCAGCCGCGGACGGTTCGGCCGAACTTCCGTAGTCGCGTTTTGTACCGGAGTCGCGCTCATAGCAGCACCACCGCTTTCAGAAAGCCATCCGGGCGCGACCGCATCAGCTCGAAAGCCTGGGGCAGCTCCTTGAGGGCGAATCGGTGGGTGTAAAGCGGCGACGGATCGATGCGTCCGGTGGCCACAGCCGCGATCGCGGCGTGCAGACCGTCGGCGTATCGCTGCGGGTCGCGTTCGTGGGCGTTGATGACGTCCAGGCCGCGCCAGTTCCACAATTGCATGTTCACCTGGCGCGGCCCGTCCTGATGGTAGCCGGCGATCACCAAGCGACCCCGTACTCGGGTCAATTCGGTGGCCAGATCCAGGGTGTACTGTTCTCCCCCGACCTCGATCACGCAGTCGCAGCCGACATCCCCGGTCAGTGCTTTGACGCGGTCGACGGCAGCCTGAAAATCACCGATCGACAGGGTTTCGTCGGCGCCTTGGCGGCGTGCGACATCGAGTGCGTAGGGACGGCGGGACAGTGCGATCACGCGGGCTCCGGCCTTGGCCGACAGGCCGACGAGCAGGGCGCCCAGAAACCCGATGCCGACGATGGCGACCGTTTCTCCGGACTTGATGCCGCTGCGGTGAAACACGTTCATCGCGCAAGCCAGGGGTTCGCCTGGGAAGATCTGGTCGTCGAGCACGGCGGGAAGAGGAATGGCGGCGCTGGCTTCGACCAGATCGTATCCGGCGTAGGCGTGATAGGACAAAACCGCTACCCGAGTGCCCACCGCCGGACGCTCGACGTCCGCGCCCACTGCCTCGACGCGGCCCCAGCCTTCGTGTCCGGGGGCGCCGGGCGGGAAGGGGTAGTCGAACCAGGGGCGTCCTTCCCAGACCGGGAGATTCGAACCGCAGACGCCGCAGCCTTCCAGCTTGACGCGCACCTGCCCAGGACCCGGTGGGGGCACCGAGACGGGCATTACTCGAAGGTCCTTCGGTCCTCTGAAAACCGCCGCCAAGCAGCGAATCTGGGCGACGGTTGCCTGTAAGGGAGCTTGTTCCGTTGCCGGTCTCACGCGTTGATGTCCTCCTTGTGCTCAGCCATCCATGCTGAGATTGTCCCGTTCCGGAAGCGGGCATCGGCCGGCAAGAGATCAGATGTTCATGCTGCTGACCGCTTCGCTATCGTTCCCTGTTTAAGCACTCTCGGATTCCACGCATCGGTCGGATTCCAAGGGGTGTCCAGTGCTAACTGTCGTGTTATTAACCCGGCCTATAAATATAGGCCGGGTTAATCCGGGGCAGGGATGCCCCGGCGCGGCGACAAGCCGCGTGAGCCCAGGCCGGGCGTGTACCGGGCCTGGGCGGCGGCCCGAAATACCAGGAGGGTATTTACGGGCCTGATTAATAAGTAAAGCTTTGAAAAAAGCCATCTCCCTCTGACCAAAGGTATCTACACAAGTCCGCAAAATCGTCATTCCGGCAGGGAAGGGTTGCGACTAAAGCAACCGTTTGCGATTGGATGCCGGAATCCAGAACACATGGATGTGAGAGGCCGTTGCCGTCCTTAGCCTCTGGACCCCGGCAATCCCTGCCGGGGTGACGATTTGTACAGATACCTCTACTCTCCGGGAGAGGGTTGGGCGAGGACCCTTTAAGTCAGTCAATTACGCAAGTTTTTTACTCCGAACAGAGATTTACTGCGCGTAAATAAAGTTGCGTAAAGTTAAGCCCTATTCAACTCACCCGCACCCTAGCCCAATCACTCCGCACGTTCCCTATGCGGAGCCGCAAGCGGAGCTCGCGCGTGCAAATCGGCCTCGCCACGCTACGCTGTCCCGCTTCGCTCGCGAGTCCGGGGCAGCCCATCCCTGGCCTGCCCGCTCGTCGCGTTGCGCCTCGCCCTGCCGATTTTTCCCAGAGGGAGAGGGAGTGTTTGTGGCTTTACTTTCCCGGCCATTCGTAATCAAAGCTTCCTTTTAGTCCCTTCGACCGCACTGCCGCTGTCTTGCCGGGGTTGTACCGCGTCTTTTGGTCCGAGTACATTAGTAACCATTCGTATGTCGCCGCCACCCCGTCGCGCACGGCGGTTTCCGGTCGCCAGCCGATGGCGCGGTCCAGCTTGCGGATGTCGGAGACGTAATATTTCTGATCGCCGGTGCGCCAGGGCGCGAATGTCAGCTCAGGCCGGCGGCCGTGCAGCTCCTCGATGAGGTCCACCAGTTCGATCAGGCTGGTCGTCCTGGCCGGTCCGCCGCCGACATTGAAGGCCTGTCCGCGCAGCCGGCCGATGTTGTCTCCGGCGAGCCGCAAGGCTCTTACCAAGTCTTCGACGAACAGCACATCCCGGACCTGAAGGCCATCGCCGTAGATGGTAATCGGCCGATCCTGCAAGGCTCGAATCAGAAAGTGAGCCACCCAACCCTGGTCCTCGGTGCCGTACTGGTGCGGCCCGTAGATGCAGCTCATGCGGAACACGGCCGTAGGCAGCCCGTAGCTGCGCGCATAGTCGAGGACGTATTGGTCGGCTCCGCCTTTCGAGCATCCATAGGGGCTGTGAAAATCCAGGGGCCGGTCTTCGCCGACACCGTTTCGGGCGGTTTCCTCGTCGCGCGGCATATAGCGATCGCCCTGGCGGCGTACGCCGAGATCGCCGAGATCGCCGTACACCTTGTTGGTCGAGGTGTAAACCAGCGGCGGCGGATTCTGGGCCGAGCGCAAGCCTTCGAGTATGTTGAGCGTGCCGCGGAGGTTTACCTCGAAATCGGCGGCCGGATTTTCGATGCTGGTGGTGACCGCCACCTGCGCGGCGAAGTGGAATACCTGCCGGGCCCGGTGCACGGCGCTCCGGACCGCGTGAAAATCCCGGATATCGGCGATGTCGACCTGGACCCGGTTACCATGGGTGGAGCGGAGCCACTCGAGATTGCGCTCGACGCCCGGCCGGCCCAGATTGTCGAAGATCAGCACCGGAATGCCGTCGTCGAGCAGACGATCCGCGAGATTGGTCCCGACGAACCCCGCTCCGCCGGTGATCAGCACCGGCCTCAGGTCGTTTCCGGTAAAACCTTGCTTCGGATTCAACGGTTGCTGCTTGTCGTTCATAGCCGCAGTCCCCGCTGCGAAAGTTCCTCGTTCGCCGCCTCGAACCGGTCGAAAGCGGGCTGGGTTTGCAGCCATTCCGCCAGTTCGGCCATGCCGTCTTCCAGCTCGATGCGGGGGCGATAGCCGAGGATGTTTTGGGCTTCGCCGATATCGGCGAAGCAGTGGCGGATATCGCCGACCCGATATTGCTCGGTGATTACCGGCCGAATCTCCTCCCGACCGAGCAACCGACCCATCTGCTCGGCAATCTCGCGCACCGTATAGCTGCGGCCGCTTCCGACATTGAGTGCCCGACCGGCGGCCTCGTCGCGCTCGAGCGCGAGCACACAGGCCTGCACTACGTCCCGGATATTCACGAAATCGCGTCTTTGTTCGCCGTCCTCGAAGATCGACGGGCTGTTGCCGTTGAGATAACGCGAGGCGAAGATGGCGAGCACGCCGGTGTAAGGGTTGGACAAGGCCTGCCGGGTCCCGTAAACGTTGAAGAAGCGGAGCGCGACGGCCGGAATGTTGTAGGCTTGGCCGACCAGCAGGCATAAACGCTCCTGGTCGTATTTCGACAAGGCGTAGACCGACGCGGGCGAGGTCGTCTTCGATTCCGGCGTGGGCAGGGGTTGCAGCGGATCGCCGTTGTTGTCGGTCAGTTCCCACTGGCCGTGCTGAAGCTGCGTCAGCGGCCGTTCCGGGGGGGTGCAGGTCTGACCACTGGTGGTCCGGTAAAGTCCTTCGCCGTAAACGCTCATACTGGACGCCACGGCCAGCTTTTTCACCGGTTGTTCGATCAGAGATTGCAGCAGCACGGCGGTGCCGCGGTTATTGATGTCGGTGTATCGCTCGATCTGATACATGCTTTGGCCCACACCGACCGCGGCGGCAAAGTGGAACACGGCATCCACGTTCCGTAGCGCCTCTCGGACTGCGCCGGCATCGCACACGTCGCCGTGCATGAATTCGACCGCGGGATTGAGGTATTGCGGCGGCTGTCGGTTATTGCCGTGGACTTGCTCGCTGAGAGTGTCGAGCACCCGGACCCGGTAGCCTTGGTCGATCAACCCATCGGCAAGGTGCGAGCCGATGAACCCTGCTCCTCCGGTAATCAAGATCCTTTCCATGGTCACTCCTGTCGATCCATCGTTTCGGTGATGCTCCGGTGTCGTCGAGACGTGTTGTCGGCAAAGGATTGCCGTCCTGCGACTCCATCGATCTCTATAGGTCGGGAATCCTTTCCCGACGCAGCCCGTCGGCCAGCGGCTCGTCGGCAAAGGATTGCCGACCTACGAATCCGTATCGCCGGCCGGGGGCCGGAACGGAATCAGCTTCCGGTCATGGCTTTCGAGGACGTATGTCCCTTCGCCGTCAAGGTGCTCTCGAAATAGTCTATGGTGCGTTTTAAGCCGTCGACGAGAGACGTGGATGGCGTCCAGCCGAGTTTTTCGCGGGCGTGGCTGATGTCCGGGCAGCGCCGGATGGGATCGTCCACCGGCAGCGGCCGAAAGGTGATTTTCGAACGCGAGCCGGTCAGATCGATGATAGTGTCGGCCAGTTCGAGCATGGTGATTTCGGCCGGGTTGCCCAGATTGAGAGGGCCCGGCACATCGTCGGACGTCGCCATGAAGCGCTGCATCGCCTCGATCAAGTCGTCGACATAGCAGAAGGAACGCGTCTGGTTGCCGTCGCCATAGATGGTCAGCGGACGGTTCCGGAGCGCTTGCCCGATCAGGTTCGGAACCACGCGGCCGTCGTTGAGCCGCATATAGGGTCCGTAGGTATTGAAGATGCGGCCGACTTTGACGCGCACCGTGTGCTGCCGGTAATAGTTGAGAAACAAGGTTTCGGCGCAGCGTTTGCCCTCGTCGTAACAGGCCCGCGGCCCCACGGGGTTGACCGAGCCGCGATAAGCTTCATGTTGAGGATGGGTTTCCGGATCGCCGTAAACTTCGCTGGTCGACGCCTGGAATATCTTGGCTTTCGAGTAACGGGCCATTTCCAGGAGATTGAACGAGCCCTGCACGCAGGTCTTCAAGGTGTGGACCGGATCGGCCTGATAGTGGACCGGCGAGGCTGAGCAGGCGAGGTTATAGATTTCGTCTACGTTTTCGACGTGCAGCGGCAGGGTAATGTCCTGATTGATGATTTCCAAAGCACCCAGGTCCTTGAGTCCGAGGAGAATCTCCTCGCCTCCGGTTCGAAAGTTGTCGATGCAGGTGACCGCATGACCTTGCATAAGCAACCAGCGGCAGAGATTCGTTCCCAGAAACCCGGCTCCGCCGGTCACGACAACGTGTTTCCTTCCACTCTCTGTCATATCCATGATCTCCGCTTTTAGAGTGCATCCTTGACGTTCTTGGACGAATGACCTGCCGACTTCGGGATCAGCGGACCGTTTTGCGGATTTGCCTTATGCGTCGTTGTCCATTCCGGTAGCACACGGCTGTGCTCGATACTGTTCGGCAGCGGATAAACCCACCGCAGCAGTTGCTTAATTGGGCAGCAAAAGGCGTCGCATTCCTTGCGGTCTGTTTATGGTTTGACTGGGTAACTGAAAGCTTGCGGATGACCCTTCCCTGCTGAAAGCTTAAAACTATCCATGTCCCAGGCGTATTACCGGCTACTGATATTTTGGTCCGTGCTGTTTGTCAAAAGTTCAATGACATCTAAGTTGATGCTCGACTTCGGTAGCGGCAGTGTCTATCGGTCGTGCGTTTCGTCACCGGGATATCTATCGCCATGATCTATCGACGGTCTTCGCCGAAATGCCGGATAAACAAGCGACGCTCGGAGTCGAATATTTACATTTGAGGTTGATGTTCTCGGTTTGAGTCCGGGCGAACACGGGCCGATATCAGGCAAAGGAGCAAGCGTATGACGGGCGAGTTGCAAGAACCGAAACCGCCGTTTCCGGAACAACATCTGGAGCGGCCGGAGCTGGAATCCGAGCTGGAGCCCCGGCCGAGATATTCGGCGCCGCTCTACAAAGGAGCGGGCAAGCTCAAGGACAAGGTCGCGCTGGTGACGGGGGGAGATTCGGGAATAGGCCGGTCCGTCGCCGTGCTGTTCGCTCGGGAGGGAGCGGATGTCGCCATCGTTTATCACGAGGCGCATTCGGACGCCGAGGAAACCAAGCAGGCGGTCGAAGCGGAAGGGCGTAAGGCTCTCGTCATTTGCGGCGACATCAAGAACTCGTTGTTTTGCCGACAGGCGGTGGAAAGAACCGTTCAGTCGTTCGGCAAACTGAACATTCTGGTGAATAACGCAGCCTATCAGAAACACTGCGACAGCCTCGCCGAGATTTCCGAGGAGCAGTGGGATCTGACGTTCAAGACCAACATCTACGGTTATTTCCATATGACCAAGGCGGCGCTGCCTCACCTCAAGGGCGGCGATGCCATCATCAACACGGGATCGATCACCGGTCTGGAAGGCAATGCCGGACTTCTGGATTACTCGGCGACCAAAGGCGCGATCATCGCTTTCACCAAGTCGCTGGCGCAGAATTTGGCGGAATCGCGTATCCGGGTGAACTGCGTCGCTCCGGGGCCGGTTTGGACGCCTCTGAATCCCGCCGATCAGCCGGCCGAAAAAGTCGCCAAATTCGGCATGCAGACCAAGTTTCAGCGACCGGCCCAGCCTGAGGAAATATCGCCGGCTTACGTGTATTTCGCGTCCGAGGCGGATTCGAGTTACGTGACGGGCGAAGTGCTGACCTTATTGGGAGGGAATGTTCGCGCCGGTTGAGTTAATGCGGTCTTCACGCCGGTCTCGCGCCATGCACTGGAAAACGTCCCGCCTATTCAAAAGGCAGGCCGAACCGAGTGGTCGTCGGTCGGCCATCGTTTGCCGAGCAATCCGTGATGTCGGGAAAGGATTCCCGACCTACCCGGAGTGATTGCCTGAGTTCGTAGGTCGGCAATCCTTTGCCGACTGCAATGTCGGGAACGGGGCGACTCGAGGTCCGTTTGCTATCGATCCGGCGATACCGACCTTGAATCCAACGGCATCGCCCTCCGTGCTTCGACGGGTCGCTTTAGGGCGCGGCGGAAATCGCCCTGACCAAGTCCCCTACCTTGGAGGTGTCTATGCTCGTGGCCAAGTCGCCTTGGCTCACGACGCCGACCAGCTTGTGCTCCTCGATGACCGGCAAGCGCCTGACTTTATGGTCGATCATCTTGCGCAGCGCATCGTCGATGGAGTCACTGGCATGGACCATGACGGGAGTGCCCTGAGCGACTTCGCCCGCGGTAGTCGTTGAAGGATCCCGATCTGCGGCCAGAACCTTCACCACGATGTCGCGGTCCGTCAGCATGCCCTTGAGGCGCTTGTCGTCGCCGCAAATAGGGAGTGAGCCGATGTCGAGCAGTTCCATTCGCTTCGCGGCTTCGATGATGGTTTCGTGCTCGCCGATACACTCGGCGCCCTTGGTCATAACATCTCGTACCTGTTTGTTCATACCGTTTTCCTGCGCTCCAGTGATTGACCGGACGTGAGTTGCCGCTGCGAATGCAGGCATCATCGTCTCGGATGTTGCCTCGAATCGTCCGTGTTGTCCCTTCCTTTGTCCCCATAGGCTTTGCCGATGGTGTCGGCCACGTATGCACGACGTTCGCCCAAAGGCTCGGGTTCGCCTATGGTGGTGTCCTCCTTGGTTTGATGCTCCATTTCGGCGTTGAGCTCGGCGCCCAGGAGCACCACGTAAGCCGTGAGGTAAAACCAAGTGAGCAGAATGACGATGGCGCCGACCGAACCGTAGGTTTCGTTGTAGTTTCCGAAATTGGACACATAAAAAGAAAACAGCCCCGAACCGATCAGCCACAACACTACCGCCAGCACGGCACCGGGGCTGATCCATTGCCAGCGGGGCGCATTGCGGCAAGGGCCGTAATGGTAGACGACCGCCAAACCGAAGATGAAAGCCAGCGCCAGAAGCGGCCAACGCAGGAGAGAAAACAGGAATGACAGAAATCCGCGGAGGCCGGTAAAGCTCAGAAAAGCAGGCAAGCCGGCAATGAGGCCTATGGCGACCAGGGCGAAGAGGATTCCGCCGAAGGTGAAGGCTAGAGCCAAGCCGTTCAATTTCAAGAAGCTCCTTTTCTCCTGCTCGTTGTAGACGATGTTCAGCGCGGTGATCAGGGAGGTGATGCCCTTTGTAGCGCTCCAGATCGCCACCGCTAAACCGATGAGGACACTTAAGCTCAGCGCTGTGTTGGCATGACTGGCGATGTCGTTCAACTGCCGGCTCAGCAGCGCATGGGCCTCCGCAGGGACGATGTTCGCCAGCGCTTCGATCTCTTTCTGAACGTCGGCGGGATCGGCGACCAGACCGTACAGGCCGATCATTGCCGCCAAGGCGGGGAAGATCGCCAGCAGGGCATAGAACGCTACGCCGGCCGCGACGATCGAAATATTGTCGTGGACGACCTCGTTCTTGACACGGTAGGCAATGTCCCGCCAGCCTGCGAGCGGGATATCCCAAGGACGCACTGCCGAGCGGCCTCGGTCGTTGTAAGCGGAAGCGTCAGTCGATGTGGGCATTGGGAAGACCTCCCTGACTGATTCGGGAAAAGCGATTTCCGGCGCGGAGACGGCATCGACTGTGCAATCTCGACGCCGTCGTTCATGGCGCGCTCCGTCGTCGCTTTTTATGCGAATTCGCCATGACGCGTCGAGCGCGCCATGGCGTTTTTCCAACGGTTAACCGGCTTGAGGACCGTCGCTTACGGCGTGTTCGGAGACTCGTAGCCGGGTCCTCGGCTCATGGAGCCGGACATCCGGCGATCGGGCATGCCGTGCCGCCGCTCTCCGGCAGGCGGTACTCGCGTGACGTTTCCGATCGTCTCGGCCAAGAATCCCTTGCGGCGGTCGCTTACGCCTCCGCGGCGCTCGCCCATCGGTGGCACGCCTTTCATGGATTCGGCGGCGGCTGCCTCACCTCCCGTGGCTCGTGTAACTCCGCCCATACCTTCGGTGGTCGTACCGCCGGCCGTGGTGCCTCCCACCGTAGTTCCACCGGTGCCGATGCCGGTTTCGCCGCTTTCCATGCCATGAAGTATTTCGCCCGAACTCGAGCCAGCCGTAATCGGGCTGCTCTCGGCTTCGGTCGGACCCTCGTGCATCGGGCCGGCGGTAGCCGGTTCGCGTTCGGCTTCGACGGCGCCCTCATGCATGATTTCCCGGCCGGTTTCGCGAGCTTGACGCGCCAATCGGTCTCTCGTCTCTCCCATCATTTCGTCTTCCATGCGTGTGCGGGGCACGGCGGCACCGAGCGCCGCTCCGATGGCGATCCCCAACACGCCCAGGACCAAGGGTTGTTCCTGAACGATGTGCTGATACTGGTCTTGGGCCGCATGGCCGAGTCGTACCGCCTGATCCTGCGCTCTGTGAGAGACTTCTCCGGCTTTTTCGCGGACGCTGCTCATGGTGTCGCCGACGGAGTGCCGAACATGGCTCGCCTTTTCGCCGAGCGTTTCCCGGACATGGCCGACGGTCTCCGATACTCTGCCTTTGGCGTGTCCAAGCTTTTCGCTCATGGCGCCTTCGCCCTTGGTTCCGCCCATGCCGTGGGAAACGGACCGTTCTATCTCGCCATGGCTGCTATGCAGACTTTCCATGCCGTGAGAAGGCTTCATGAGCCCAGAAACGGATCGGCCGCCTTTGCCTTTGGTTCGGCCCGACAGCGCCAGCCAAGCGAGCCCGGCGCCGAGCAGAGTCATCGGAATCGGATTTTCCTTGACGACAGTCCCGGCACTGGTGCCGAACCGTCGCAAATTTTCGTTTATCTGCTTCTCGTCCAGATAGTTCAAGGCTTGATCCAGGAGCTGTCCGGGCGAAAATCGCTCTTGAATCGTGTCCAGAGTCTCCGCCATCTGGCTTCGTGTCCGTTCGATATCGGTTTCGATTTGTTCGGGACTTCTGGTCTCGTCATATGTAGCCATAACATTCTCCACTATGCTTGCTAGAGAGCACCCGTCCCAGTCGTAGCCTGGGGGGACGCTCTTTAGAACTATGCTGATAGGATGTCCTCAAAACAGTCGGACTACCCATTAATCGCCATCGAAATACGGTCACATCAGTGTCAATCGCTCTTCGATCCAGGCCCGGTGCCTCCGTTCGTCCGCCAGATTGCGCTCCAGCAGCGGACGGGCTTGAGGCAAGATATCGGTCCGCTGGAGTGCCTGGCTGTACGCCTGGTTGGTGTCGTCCTCATTGGATTTCATGGCCTGGAGAATGCCTTTATCGCCGGCAATGTTGCCGATGATGACCTTGCCTTGCGTCAAAACGGCTTTGAAGTCGGCCTCGGTAGGCGGCATTTGGCCAAGATCGCGTACGATGCGACTCAGTTCCTGGATATGGCGCTGGTGATCGCTCATGAATTCACCGAGCCGATCACCGACGGCACCATCGTCGATCCTTTTAATGGCGGCTTCGTATGCGGCGACGGCATCGAAGTCGAGCTCGATCAAATTGCAGAGCGTTTCGATGAAGGATTCCTCATTTCCGATTAGGGTAGGCATATGGTTCCTCGCTCGTCCGAGCGGTTCTCTTTTCTTAACGATGACGAGTTACTTGATATGCTCACGCAAAACTTCCGAATCTCTGCGGAGTGACTCGCCGGACTTCTTTGGCATCAAGTTTTTCGCCTTGAGATTGCTGCGGCCTTTTTGCAGCAATACCAAGCCGATGATGAGAACGATCGATCCGACGATCAGCGGCGACAGCCACGGGTTGTCGACAGCGACGGCTCCCATGATGTCGTTGAGGGCGGCGACCGCTGCGAGCAAGAGAGTCAAAAACCCTGCAAACACGATCGCACCGCCCACCGTCAGCGAGCCGACCCCGGCACCTGCTTCCGACACTTTCTCGGAAAGCTCCGCCTTCATCAATTGTCCCTCTTGACGGACGAGAGTCGACAACTCCCGCGTAAAGTCCGTTAGGAGTCCGGCAAGCGAAGAATCCTTCTTGCCTGTAACTTCATCTGGTTGCATGACAGCACTCCTCTCATAAATGGTTGTGCCGGCGCCTTTGACGCCGGATGTTTCGCGTGTCGGATATGTAGCCCTTTTGGAATCGGAAACCTCAGTGGGTATATCGGGTTTCGGTTCCCACGCGCTCCGTGGAGCCATACGCCGGCTCGGTTTCTCTCCGTTCTGCCGAGCTCTTGAGAAATCGTGAAAGCATGAAACCCACGAGTACGCTTCCACCGAAGAAGACCCCCGGATTTCGGCGGGCGAAGTCCTCCGTCTTTCTCATCATGGTGCGAAGATCTCCTTCGCGAATGGTATCGACCATTCTGTCGAGAGCTCCCGCCGCACGATCGACATAGCGGGCGGTCGTACCTTGTTCCCGCTCGTTCAACTGTTGAGCGGTTCGATGCAAGGCTTCCGCCATGCCGCCGACTTCCGAGGCCGCGGCGTTGCGCTGACCCCTGAACAATGATTCACCTCTTTGCTTGGCTTCTTCCTTCAGCCGTTGCATTTCGTGCTTGATTTCGCCGGCTACTTCCTTGGCTTCGGTCTTAATATCCGACGAACGCATTTCCGTGCTGCCTGTGGTACCCATTCCAGTACCGGACTGAGTCGAGGAGGCAGGTTTGGTGCTATCTAAATCAGTATCTACGTTAGCCATGACATCACCTCGCCTTCTGATGGTTGATAATTGACAAATTATTCTTCGAGATACCAGGAAAAAACAGTCGTATTAATTCGTATTCTTAGTTAAAAATCATGGTTTTCCGATAAACTAGAACTGCTGGTATATTCCTTTTGGCAAATCGATCTAAATACCTTGACGATCTGTGAGAAGGTAAATAAGACCAGGTTATGAATGTTTTTAAGAAGATGGTCTAAAGCGGCTGGCGAATACGTACTTGAAGGGTGATATGGAATAGTATAAGAACGAATATATTGCCCTTATGAACAACAGGCGGCCTGTTGTTTTGTCTCTTGTCTACAACAAGTTGGGAAAAAGACTAAAAATACAAAGCTAAGTTGCCGATCTCCAATGATGGTTAAACCGAGGCCCGCCTCGATACCGAGTCTTGATATAGGTTTAAGACCATTGATAGGGATTGAATATCCCTGATGTCGAGGTAACGATGGCTCGTACGTGCGGACATCTATTTCCGAATGAGACCCCGCCTCCGGGAGAGGTTCAGGCTATTTATCGGGATTCGGTAGAACGTTGCCGGCTTCGGCAGTTCGTGGTGTCGAGCGTCTGGAGGAGTTCAGGTAAAGCGCCGCGCCAAGACCGGCGAGCAGGGCCAAGGTGCCCGCAGTCCAGGCCGTCTTTCGATAGCGTTGTTGATGGGGTTCCAGCCAGCCGCCGCGCACGGTGTCGAATTCGGGCATGGGTTCGAAAAGGTTTCCGGGCGAATCCGGTCCGGGCCGGTCTTGAAAGTGACGTCGCTCCACCTTTCTTGCCACCATCCGTTCCGCCAGCGGCGGCGCAAGATTCCACATGGCGATCATGCGCCCCGCGTTGCCCACGGTGACCTCCCTCTTCGGATGGCGAATCGTCTCCAAGATCGCCTCCGCTACGTCTTCGGGCGCATAAACCGGCGGCATCGCCTGAACCGCTTTTCCGGAGTAGTTGGCGGCATGTTGGAACAACGGGGTATCGATGGTTGCAGGCAGAATGGTGCACACGTGAATGTCGGGCGTATCGCGAAGCTCCATGCGCAAGCTTTCCGAGAATCCGGTGATGGCGAACTTGCTGGCGACATACGCGCTGGCATACGGCGCCGCCACTTTCCCCACTACCGACGCCACGTTGACCAATACACCGTATCCTTGCTTGTGGAAATAGGGCAGAACCGCCCGTGCACCGTGAACATAACCGAAGAAGTTGGTTTCGATGACGCGTCTAAATGCATCCGCAGGCGCGTCCTCGAACCGGGACAGCATGGTAACGGCGGCATCGTTGACCCACACGTCGATTCGCCCGTAAGTCTCGATGGCACGGCGCGCCAATTGCCTGACTTGCTCTTCGTCGGTGACGTCGGTCCTTACCGCCAACGCGCGTCCGCCGATTTGCTCGCATTCCCGCACCACTTCGTGCAACACGTCCGCTTGGCGGGCCGCCAGCACGACCGTTCCATGCTGTTCGGCGACCTTCATCGCCGTCGCTCTGCCGATGCCGCTGGACGCTCCGGTAATGACGATCACGGAGTCGGCAATATTCAATCGCATGGAAACGTCCTCTCATTCCAGCCGGGCACCGACTCGAAGATCGGTATAGTTCGCCGAAACAAACGAGGCGCGGTGGACAGAGCGCCGCAGCGAGATTCCCTCTCTATCGGCTCTCTGCGGCCGCGCCGCAACAGGATCAGGTGGTCCCGATGAGCCTGTTCAGAACGTTGAGGTGTTGCTGTTGTCTCGGCAACAGCGTGGTTTGAATCAAGTTTCGGACATCGGCCGGAATATCCGCATCCAGCAGGGCTTCCTGGTAATCCTGAATACCGTTTTCCTCTCCTTGGCGGAGGGCGGTGAGAGCCGCCTTATCACCTAATAATTTGGCGCCGCCCATGACCATTTTGGACCAGGTTCCCCAGGCTCCGGAGTCCTCCGTGGGTTTGCCTCCGGACTGAATGATCCGCTCCCTGAGCTTGTTGGCGGAGTCTCGATGATCTTCGCAAATCGAAGAAATCTGCTGCACTTCTCCAACCTGCGGCTCATTACGCAATTTATCCAGAGCCTGTTGATAGGTTTCGACGGCGGATATTTCGTCTCGCAATAGGGTATTAAGTTTGGATTCGTCCCATGGCATATACGTCTCCTGATGTTTGCTCCGAAGCGAATTTGTCCGATGGTTAGGTGACGCTCGCTTCTCCGCTCACTGCGATGTCTTCCGCATTAGCCTGTTCGAAAATCTCTTTGGCTTTGGACCTTTGGTGGCTGTCAGTGGTATGCACGGAAATCAGAATGTTCCCGCTCTTGATCTTGCCCTCGTAACGTTTGGCTTCGTACTCCGGAATTCCCATGCCGACCAGAGCTCCGATGATTCCTCCGGTTGCTCCGCCGATAGCTGCGCCGGTCAGTGCCGCCGCGATAGGTCCGGCAGCGATAAAGGGGCCGACACCAGGTATTGCAATAGTGCCGATTTCTGCAAGCCAACCGAGCACGGCACCCACGCCCATGCCTGCGACTCCTCCGGCGGTAGCTCCCTCCGGTGCCTTGGTGTGCTGCTCGTGGGCGAAATCTTTGGTCGTGGACTTATCGGGAAAAAGGACGGAGATATCGTTGTTTGAAAATCCCGAGGATCTCAAACGATCGATAATCAACTCGGCTTGTTCTCTCGTCTTGGCGACACAAAATACGGCTTTTTCCATGTCAATCTCCTTATGAAAAGTGCGTGATTAGAATATATTGACGCAAGAAGATACCGAAATGGCTTGAGTTATATCTTGAATTTATCAGCAAAAGGTAACTACCTTAAAAGCGGCAATGCCCCACTTATTCTATTCAAGTAGTCGACGCGCTAACTGACGGTACATCCCTGATTGGTGGCGCTCGAGGAGCGTGGAAAGACGGCGTTACCGTCAGCTAGCCAAGTATTCGATTTACATCTTCATACCTTCTACTTGCCTTTCCGCTTCTTCACGGGCTATCCCGTATCTTTCCTGAATCTTGCCTATCAGTTTTTCTCTTTCGCCATTAATCTCGTCAAGCTCATCGTCGGTCAACCGACCCCATTGAGCTTTAATCGTGCCTTTGACTTGTTTCCAGTTTCCTTTGACTTGATCCCAGTTCATGACATTTCTCCAAATATTCGCCATCGACAAAGCATCTGCCCTGACTGGCTCATAACGTTGCGTACATATACGTATTGACGAAATATGTACCTTTCTTCGACCGTATTTATTCCACCGGTCGAAAGTTTGTAAAAGTTCGACAAAACCTCTCGCGAAAGATTCCTTACTGATAATATTTTCGGACGCCAGCCGCGAAGAGTGTCGCGAACGGCTTGTGATCACTTCCCTGCCAAGGTATAAAAGCCATAAAACAGGCTTCGGAGGAGTTGTGTCATGACTGAGGAACTCAAGTCCTCAAACAGCGATCAAGAATTGGAGAATGGGCAAGCGACAAAATCCGAATCGCAAGCTGCTCCGCGCAAGGACGCAGAGCGCCCAGAGCCTACCCGCTACGGAGATTGGGAAAAGGACGGACGGTGTATCGATTTTTAGTTTCCATGCACGCGGTTCTCGGCGCGTCCGGCAAAGATTGCTGGGCGCAGGTTTGCCATCGCAGCCAGGAACAAGACCCTAGGTGTTTCGCCAAGTTATGAGTGAGCGTCCGCTGTCGCCCCATCTTCAGATTTACCGCTTGCCGCTGACCGCGGTCTTGTCGATCACGCATCGAATAACCGGAGTGTTATTAAGCGTCGGCCTGGTTTTTTGGGCAGTGTGCCTGATGGCCGTCGCCGAGGGAGAGGCTCAGTTCGCCTGGATACAAGCCGTTCTGCGCTCGTTGCCGGGGCAATTACTGTTGTGGGCCTGGCTTTTTTCTTTGTTCTTTCATTTTTCCCATGGCGTCAGACATCTGATCTGGGACACCGGGCACGGTTTCGATCGTGACACTTTGGATCGGTATGCTTATTTGGAGTTGGTCGCTGCGGTGTTGCTGACCCTGGGGTTATTCCTACTCACATGATCACGATTTTCTAAGGGCCCATGAACTATCGATCACCGCTTGCCCGTGCCCGGGGACTCGGCTCGGCCAAACAGGGAACTCATGAATGGTGGCGGCAGCGGGTGACCTCTATTGCGCTGATTCCTCTGATATTTTGGCTTGCGCCCGTAGTCGTTTCGCTGCCTCATGCCGATTACGAGCAAGTCGTTCGGTGGATAGCGACGCCTTGGAACAGTATCTTCCTGTTGTCTTTCATCATTCTGGTCTTCTATCACGCCACGCTGGGGTTGCAGGTGGTGATGGAGGATTACATTCATACCGAATGGCTGAAAATGCTCAGCATTCTGGGCATGAAGCTGGTTTTTTCCTTTCTGGCGCTGGCGTCGCTCTATGCAACGCTGCGCGTCGTATTCATGGGGTAGCATGACCAAGGCCTACGAGATCATTCGCCATACCTATGACGCCGTGGTTGTCGGAGCCGGCGGCGCGGGTTTACGCGCGGCGCTGGGACTGGGCGAAAAAGGTCTGAAAACGGCGTGCCTTACCAAGGTCTTTCCGACACGCAGCCACACCGTGGCGGCTCAGGGCGGTATCAGCGCCGCATTGGGCAACATGGGCGAGGACGATTGGCGCTGGCATATGTACGACACGGTGAAGGGGTCCGACTGGCTAGGCGATCAGGACGCGATCGAATACATGTGCCGCGAGGCGATTCCCGCCGTCATCGAGTTGGAGCATTACGGCGTCCCTTTTTCGCGTACCGAGAACGGCAAGATTTATCAGCGCGCTTTCGGCGGCATGACCACCCATTTCGGGAAGGGCTCCGCCCAGCGCACCTGCGCGGCGGCGGACTTTACCGGCCACGCCATTCTCCATACGCTCTACCAGCAATCGCTCAGGCACAAGGTGGAGTTCTTCACCGAATACGTCACTCTGGATCTCATCATGGACGAGGGCGAATGCCGCGGGGTGCTCGCATGGCGCCTGGATGACGGAACCTTGCACCTGTTCCGCTCGCACATGACGATCCTCGCAACCGGCGGTTACGGGCGTTGCTACTTCTCCTGCACGTCCTCGCACACCACGACCGGAGACGGCAACGCCATGGTCCTGCGAGCCGGATTGCCGCTCCAGGACATGGAATTCGTGCAGTTCCATCCCACCGGGATCTACGGAGCCGGCTGCCTGGTCACCGAAGGCGTGAGAGGCGAGGGCGGTTATCTCACCAATTCCGAAGGCGAGCGTTTCATGGAGCGCTACGCGCCCCACGCCAAGGACCTGGCCTCGCGCGACGTGGTGAGCCGCGCCATGACACGGGAAATCCTGGAGGGGCGGGGTGTCGGGCCGGACAAGGATCACATCTACCTGCATCTTGAACATGTCGATCCTGCGGTAGTCGAAGAAAGGCTGCCCGGCATCAGCCAGACCGTCATGATCTTCGCCGGCGTGGATGTTACGAAGGCGCCGATTCCGGTCATTCCGACCGTCCATTACAACATGGGCGGCATTCCCACCAATTACAAGTGTGAAGTGGTCACGCTGAAGGACGGCAACCCCGAGACGCCGGTGCCCGGCTTGATGGCGATCGGCGAGGCGGCTTGCGTGTCCGTGCACGGGGCGAACCGGCTCGGGTCCAATTCCCTGCTGGATCTGGTCGTGTTCGGGCGGGCGGCGGCATTGCGTTGTGCCGAGCTGATCCAGCCCAAGCGGCTCCACAAACCGCTTCCGCCGGATGCTTACGATCCGGCGCTGGCCCGCTTCGACCGGCTGCGCTACGCCAAGGGCTCGCGGAAAACCGCGGACATCCGCCTGGCGATGCAGAGGAGCATGCAGAGCCATGCGGGCGTATTCCGGACGGGCGAGGTACTGAAGGAAGGCGTCGACCAGTTGAAAGGCGTCATGGACTCCTTTCAGGATGTGCGCGTTTCGGATCGTTCGCTCATTTGGAATACCGATCTGGTCGAAACCCTGGAGCTCGAGAATCTTCTCGCCCAGGCCATGGTGACCATCGCCGGAGCGCTCAACCGCGAAGAGAGCCGGGGAGGGCATACCCGTGAGGACTTTCCCGAACGGGACGACGAAAACTGGCTGAAACACTCGCTGCTGTGGCTCGATGAGCGTCACAATGTCCGTATCGATTATCGTCCGGTCCACCTGTACACCCTGACCGACGAGGTCGAAGTCATTCAGCCGCAAAAGCGGGTGTACTAGAGTAAAGGTTATGGGGCTTTTTTCACTACCCAAGAATTCTACGGTCAAACCCGGCAAGGTATATTCGGCGCCCGAGGGCGCCACCAATGTCAGGCGATTCGAAATCTACCGCTACGATCCCGAGTCCGGAGAAAATCCGCGCCTCGACGTTTTCGAGGTCGATCTGGATCGCTGCGGGCCGATGGTTCTCGACGCCATCATCAAGATCAAGAACGAGATCGACAGCACGCTGGCGTTCCGCCGCTCCTGCCGGGAAGGCGTGTGCGGTTCGTGCGCCATGAACATCGACGGACACAACACCCTGGCTTGCACCATGGCGATCGCCGATTGCCGCGAGGTGATAAGAATTTACCCTCTGCCGCATCAGCCGGTGATCAAGGATCTGGTGCCCGATCAAACCCACTTTTTCGCCCAATATGCCTCGATTCGGCCGTGGATTCAGACTCAAACGCCGCCGCCGGCCGATCGGGAGCGTCTTCAGAGCAAGGAGGAGCGAAACCGGCTCACAGGCTATTACGAGTGCATATTGTGCGCATGCTGCTCGACGGCTTGTCCCAGTTACTGGTGGAACAGCGAACGCTACCTGGGGCCTGCGGTTTTGCTGCAAGCCTATCGGTGGATCGTGGACAGCCGGGACGAGAACACCGGCGAGCGGCTGGACGAACTGGAAGACCCGTTCAAGCTGTACCGTTGCCACACCATCATGAACTGCACGCATGTGTGTCCGAAAAATCTGAACCCGGCCAAGGCCATCGCCGAAATCAAGAAGCTCTTGATCGAGCGGCAGCGTTGAGAGAGGGTGAAAAAAACGTGGCGCGCGGCCCATATTCGCTACGAGAAGCGCAGGCGTACAGGGGGTACGTTGAGCATCGCAGGAGCGAATATGGGCCGCGCAGTAGTTCTGTTCACCCTCTCTGAGCCGATGAAAGCGGCTCAGCTCCGATGGCGCTGTCGCCGCGGCATGCGGGAACTCGATCTGCTGTTGCAGCGCTACCTGGATAGTGCTTACGATCAAGCGCCGGAAACGGAAAAATCGACCTTCATCCGGCTTCTCGATGAACCGGACGAAAGGCTTTGGCGCTATCTTTATACCGACTGCGTCCCCATAGATTCATCGCTGGCCGAGCTTGTCCTCAAAATCCGTTCCGCCTCTCCGTCTTCTTCTTAATCCGTCCCGCAGCCTGGCCGTCGCCGTGACAGCGGTTCACGCATTGGCGGCGTTTGCGTCCCTGGCCAACCCGCTGCCGGCGTGGACGAGGCTGGGGCTGCTCGGCGCCGTGTTGTTCAGTTTGTTCCTTTGTCGTAGGGAATATTCATTGAATCCGGCCGTCAGGGAACTGGTCCTCAAACCGGGAGGCGAATGCGAGATCTTCCTGCGGTCCGGTATGCAATCCGGAACCGTGCTGGACAGCAGCATCGTCACCACGTGGATAGTCATTTTGCACATTAAAACCGAAACGAAGACACACGCCGTTACGGTGTGCCGCGACGGCATGGACGCCGAGTCCTTCCGGATGCTTCGGGTCTATCTTCGCTGTCGGTATTAGTTTGCGATCGATGGGGTTCGCAGGTTCAGCCGATCCTCTACATACTGCGATTGGAAAATCAGAAAGCGCACAAGACATGATGCCGCTAAATTGCCGGAAGAATATTGAAATGGCGCTGATCGAATACGCATCCTGGCACATATTCACGGCAGCCGGTATTTCTTGCAGTAGTCCGGGTAATCTGAAACTTCTGCCGAGTTTATGGGTCGAAGTTTATAAAATCAGGCGCGTAATCTGTTATCGGATATACGTCCGAACGCGTAACATTATGGTTACGATATTCGCATGAAAGTATCTCACGCTCTTATCGTGCCGATAAACACATAAACTGGCGATCTTATGCCATGTTATAAAGTACTAGGCACGCAGAACTGTTCTACGACGACAAACGGTATCAGGAATTCAAGAGAATAGTGGGAGGCCACCTTTTTTAGGGAGAGCGTGCCCTATGCAAAAAGTATTTGGATCGACTGGATTCGAATTCGGTTTTCTGTTCGTCATGCGGGCGGAAAGAGCCATGGATCCGGAGGCTTTTGAGCCGTTTTTCAGCAGTCTTCCCGTCGACCCTTATATCAAGGGTGACTATCGTCTTCGAAAGCTATCACGGTTCAAGGTTTCTGAGGATGGCATCGTTAAAATGCCGCATGGCTTTCTTTTCCAACCCAAAGAATATAATCCCCTGGTCGGCGGTATAAAACGAGAATTTTCCGAATTGGATGAGGAGCTCGTCAATTTCGGAATGTTCAAAAGCCTACTATCGATATTCAGAGATTTTTGCAGTCTCGATATCGGTGCTGAAATAGGCGTTCATCAAATACGAACCACATGCTCCCCGGATAACTTTGGAAATCCGGCGCCAGAAGGTATACACAGCGACGGTGCCGACTTTGTTTGTATCTATTCTATTGACCGGAGAAATATTCAGGGCGGGGAAACGCATCTCTACAAAAATAAAACCGGTAATCCTGTTTTTGACAAAATCTTATACCCCGGAGAACTTTTGTTGATTAACGACCGGAAGTTCTTCCACTATACCAGCCCTATCCAGCCTCTCGGGGAGAGCGTTGGCCACCGGGACGTATTTGTTTTGACATCTCCGAGCTTGCTTATGGATTCCCGAGAAACGGCAGTTGACCGTTGAGATGGAGCGGAAAAGTCCTCGCGCATTTTTCACCGCGATTTAGCAGTGGGCATCGCAATGTGTAGGTCGGCAATCCTTTGCCGACAAAGTCCCTCGCCGACGGCGGGTGTCGGCAAAGGATTGCCGACCTACTTCGGGCGCTAAGCCAAACTGCAAAAGCGGGAGTTTTGTGAAGCAGGTTCCCAAACGGGAGCATGGGAAACCTGCTTTACCTGCGTAGATTCCGAAGGGGGCGCTTTATTAATCAGGCCCGTAAATACCCTCCTGGTATTTCGGGCCGCCGCCCAAGCCGGTTACACGCCCGGCCTGGGCTCACGCGGCTTGTCGCCGCGCCGGGGCATCCCTGCCCCGGATTAACCCGGCCTATATTTATAGGCCGGGTTAATAATCCCGATTCTTCGACGGGGCTCAGGACCCACGGCCTTAGCTTGCTTGAACCGCGACACCCGTGGTCGACTCTGTCCCGTCCGGAAGCCTCGTTAACGTACCAACCGCTCCAAGCGGCGCAGAATCCCGTCGGGTTCGGCCACCGCCATGCGGGCGATGGCGTCGGCACGCGCCTGAGTGTCCGCGACCGCGTAGATTCGCAGTTCGTCGGCGTTGCCGGAAGGCCGCAGATGGGCCACGTCCCCGTTGTCGAATCGTATGCGTACCCCGTCGATGAAGTTGAGCGTCGTAATGGCGCCGAAGCCGAGATCTGCCGTGAAGAAACCGGTGAATTCCCGCCGAATCGTATCGAGTTTAGGAACTTCCACATCCGCGGTTTCGAGTTTCCGGCCGTCTGTACTCAGCACCGAGGTACCGTCGGGCGAGAACCGAACCTCGCCGATGGCTGGCTCGGAAGGCGAGAAACGTTTGACGATCTCGAGGCCGACCGATCTCGGAAACTGCTTGAGCAGTGCGGCGCGGCTGTAGCGTTTGGGTAATGAAGCGAACAGCTCGGTTAGACCGAGTCCCTGTTCCCGGCCGGCACAAAGCACGGCGAGAATGGGCAGGACAGCGTCGCGCGTGGGCAGCGCCTTGAGGGTCTTGCCGTTCCTGAGGATATCCGAGCCGGTCAGAAATCCGCCATTGGCTTCCCAGCCGCAGACTGCTTTTTTGCCACGCGCGCACGCGGCTTCCATGCCTGCAATGACGAACGGCGACCCGATGCGCGTTTTGGGTTCGGTGATGTCCTTGAGTGCGCCCCGGTCTATGCCATCGTTGCAGCTGATCGGCACGACCGCGGCATCTGCCCCCAAATATTCCGCCGTAATCATCCCCACCAGATCGCCCCCGAAAAAGCGCACGGCGGAGGTTTCGGGATCCACGCCGAGAATCAGCGGACGATCGCTGTCGCCATCGGTGGAGACTACGGCATCGATCCGGCCGTGTTTCGCCACGGCTTCGTCGAACAGCGTCTGAATAACCGTGAGCTGTTCCGCATTGATGTTTTCGGTATCGATCGGGACGAAGGTTTCGCTGCGGCCGGCGACGACGACCTCGGCGCCGAGTTCGCGCAGGATTTCGACCACGAGATCCCGTCCCACGGCCGAATGCTGGTACACCAGGAGGCGTAGCCCTTTCAGCGACTCGGCACCGAAGAAATCCGCGTAGCGCTTGATGTAGGCGGTGGCGGCCTCGCCGCTTTCGGCGGAGAGTTCGAGGTGGCCAGCCTTGAACTGCCCGTGCTCATCGAACAGGGAATCGGCAAAAGACTGGCCGTATAGCTTTTCCCGCACCTCCCGCACCTTTTCGTTGATGGGCTGCTCATGCTGTTTCAGCAGTTCCCCGCGCGACGTGTTGGTCTTGTAACCGTTGCGGTCGAAAGGGATATGGCTGCCCGTCACCATGATGCTGCCCTTGCCGCGCGACACGGCATAGTAGGTCAGCGCCGGCGTCGGAATGCGGCCGAGATTCACCGGCCTCATGCCGGCGGTGCGGATGGCGCACTCGACGGCCTGGGCAAGTTCTCCGCGCCGAGGTTCCCCGTCGATGAAGCGGCTGGAACTGGGGCGCAGATCGTAGGCGAAAAAGAAATCCTCGCCGCGCACGATGCCGCCCTCGGCAAGCGGCAACGATTGCAGGTATTCGAGCTCGGCGAGGGCATTGATGAAGATTTCCAGTTGGCTGAGGTGAATCAGCAGGCCACGGCGCCCGCTGGTTCCGAATTGTAGTGTTTGCGGCTCATGCTCCAGCCGCGAACGAAGCGATTCTTCTCGAGGAATAACGGATGTCATGTTGGGCAGGTGTGTCCATGGTTCGAATATCGCCTAAGTGTTCCATCAACCGGGCGACTGGGCAAGCCGAGCGCAGATCCGACCGGGGAGAACGACGGACTTTGAAAAACTGGTCACAGGCTGATTTCAAACCAAATCGAAACCACCGCCCCGGATTCGACCGAAACGAGCGTCTCATCCTTCGCCGGCATCCTTTGTGTTAACCTGTCCGCGGTCCAATGCTAAGACCGACGAAAAACCGGTTGGCGCTCCGATGGACAGGCCGACCGTATCACAGAGGAGTCCGCCATGGCGTCTATTGATCTCGAATGGATACGTTCCCAGTTCCCGGCACTCGCTCAAGGCACCGGCAGCCAGCGCCCCGTTTTCTTCGATGGACCCGGCGGAACCCAAGTGCCTCAATCGGTGATGGATGCCATGAGCCGCTATCTGGCAACATCGAACGCCAATGCGCATGGCGCTTTCGTCACCAGCCGGCGGACCGATGAGTTGATTGCCTCGGCTCGCGCCGCAGTCGCTGATTTTTTGGGTTGCAGTCCCGATGAAGTGATCTTCGGCGCCAATATGACGACGCTCGCCTTCGCTTTCAGCCGAGCCATAGGGCGCAGCTTGAAGCCCGGCGACGAAATCGTCGTGACGCGGCTCGACCATTACGCCAATGTTTCCCCTTGGTATGCGCTGGAAGAAGTAGGCGCGGTGGTCCGCGTGGTCGATATCCATGTGGAAGACTGCACGCTCGATATGAGCGATCTGGAACGGCAGCTCAGCGACCGGACCCGCGTGGTCGCCATCGGATATGCTTCCAACGCGGTCGGCACCGTCAACGACGTTGCTAAAGCGGTACGTCTGGCCCATGCGGTCGGCGCGCTGGTTTTCGTCGATGCGGTTCACTACGCGCCGCACGGCCCGATCGACGTACGCGCTCTCGATTGCGATTTTCTCGCTTGTTCCGCCTACAAATTTTTCGGTCCGCATGTCGGCATCCTGTTCGGCAAACGCGAGCATCTCGCCCGCTTTCGGCCTTACAAAGTGCAACCGGCTCCGGATGAAGTTCCTTCGTGCTGGGAAACCGGAACCCTGAATCACGAAGGCTTGGCCGGGTTGATCGCGACGATCGATTATTTGGCGGAACTCGGCCGGCGTGTTTCGTTTTCCCCCGAAAATTGCCGCGACGCCCTGATCGCGGCGATGGAAGCAAGCCGGCAATACGAACGTCGCCTGAGCGAACGTTTGATTCAGGGCCTGTTGCAGGTAACCGGCTTGAAGCTTTATGGCATAACTGATCCTGCTCGCTTCGACTGGCGAACGCCGACCGTTGCCGTGACCCTAGCCGGCCACACGCCTTATGCGGTCGCCGAACGATTGGGCGATCGCGGCATCTTCACTTGGCACGGCAATTTCTATGCGCTCGGCCTTACCGAAAAATTGGGCCTCGAATCAACGGGCGGCCTGCTGCGAATCGGACTTTTGGCCTACAACACCTTCGACGAGATCGATTGTTTGTTGAATGCGCTGGACGAAATCAGCGCCGCTTCGGCCTGAAGCGGCCGAAGCGGCGCTTTTTATTTCCTGGTCAGCGTATCGTTCCGCGATTGCCGGTATGGGGGGCGATTTCTAAAACGATCCCGCGATATCGCCGATTGCTGTTTAGGACGGAATCCTCCCGGCCGTTTACACAGCGATCACCGTTCGCGATCAAGGCTGCCGCTCCATCGACCCTATCGCCGCCGCTGTCCTTCCATAGAGCCGTCGTCGTCGCCTTCATCGTTATCGTGATCGTTGCCGCCGTCGGTCGGCGTAGCGACGGCTACCCCTGTCGGCTCCACGATATTCGGATCGGTAATGGAAGTCAGCAAGGCGCCGGTGTCGGCGTCGTACACGTTCAGGGCGTTGGCGAAGTATTCCGGGACGTACAGCTTGGTCCTGTTCGGATGCAGTGCCATTTGATCCATCCCGTAGAATCCGAACGTCACCGAAATTGGAATCGACAACCGCGGCCTGGCGCCCAATTCCGCTGTCGCGGCCTTATAAGAGAAAACATCCACGAAACCGTCGTAGCTGCTTCTGGCAAAAACCCGGTCCCCGGCCGGATCGACGAAGCCCGAAATTCCGAAGTTCCCGGATAGGGCGCTTGTATTGACTCGCTTCAACCCCGGCACCGTAAACGAGGTTATATCGCCGGACAAAGTGGTGACGACGAGACCCGAGCGACCGTCCGGGGCGCAAAAGACGTTGTTGGGTTCGTCATTGAGAGACAAGACCTCGCCGGTATCCGTTAAGGCGCCGTCGCCATCGATCGTCAGCCGGCGCACCGTCCCGCTGGTAGAGGTCGCCAGCACCGAACCGTCGCGGCAGATATCCACCGAATTGGTGTCGGAGTCCACCGATAAGGTTTGGATTTCGCGCTGGGCGGCGATATCGATGACCGAAATCGGTTGAACGGCGTTGCCATCGGACGCCACCAAATATTTGCCGTCGGGGCTGATCGACAGATCCTCGCCAAAATTGGAGATGCGAATCGGATTGGTGCCCTCGGCAAGGCGGGGAGGAGATGCGGTCAAGTCGATGACGGAAACTTCATTATTGAAGTTGGTCACAAAACCCCGTTTCTGATCCGGCGTGATGAGCACATCGCCGATGGTGCCCGGAGGTATGGGCACCGTTCCCAGCACGCTATCGGTGTCCGCATCGAATACCGTGACCGTGGATTCGGTGTTATCCGCCACCATACCGAGAGTCCTGGCGGAAACCGCGGGCGACTGTAAGGCCAAGGCCATGACCGCGCCATTGAGTACCGCCATCAGGCGCATCCTTTTTCCGTAATCGTTTGTCATGATTATCCATCCCTGTCGATGTGAGAGACAGCCGCCGTTTATGCGGCCTCCAAGTCCACGCTGCCGCTATGGCGAGACGATCCCCGATAGAAACGCCTATCCGGCACGGCCTCGCAGCCGACACACGAAGTTCGGTCGGAGAAAAAGATGTAAAACCTTTAGACAGGTTTTGCATCGGACCATTCGCATCGGACCCGAGAATTTGCGTAGAGTGCCCGTACCTTGCGGTAGACACATCTTCCAGGCAGTATGGACACCAGCGCTCTTAGGGAAGCTCTATCGTTTCGCTGGTTTTCAGGCACGACGCTGGCGTCTGTATGCGGGACGGAACGAATCGCAAACGGGCTTTGAACTTAGAGCATGACAATCGCTCTATGGGGCAATGCTGTTTGAATTACAACAAACATGTTCTCTGCGATAGTTGAGCAGCGCGGCCGGGGTAATCACGCTATGCGTCTGACAGTGCGGTTTGGGAGACACAGCGCCGCGCTGTTTGCGGTTTCCAGGGAATGAACATGGACATCGCCGTGGCCGTTCGAAAAGACCTGGGACAGACTTGCCGACCCACCGTTCGGGTGCATCCGAAAGCCGGTTTCGGACTGAACTCGGCGGCGTGGTTTCGGCGGTGGCTCGTACCGTGGAGCGTGCGACTAACGCTCTTCCTGTGCTTGATCGTGCCCTGCTTGGTCCGGGCCGAGCCGGATCGTCCTCTCGTTGTCGGATCGGAGATCGGCTTTCCGCCCTATGCCGATGTCGATGCCGAGGGCCGACCGACCGGCTTCGCCGTCGAGCTGTTCGCCGCGGCGGCTGCGGCGGTGGATATTCCCGTCACTTTCCGTCCGGGCCGATGGGACACCATCTGGCAAGCCTTAAAGGCGGGCGAACTAGATGCTCTGCCCCTGGCCGCACGCATCGACGAACGTGAAGGGCAAGTGGAATTCACCCGGCCGCATACCATCGGATACGACAGTTTCTTTGTCCGCAAGGATCGTCCGCACATTCATGCCGTCGGCCAGGCCCGCGGCCTGAGCATCATCGTCTTGCGCTCGGATGCCGCTCACCAGGCCCTCGTCAGCCGCGGCTTCACCCATCAACTGGTGATCGTCGACAATCTGGCCGACGGCTTTCGTCTGTTGGCATCGGGGCAGCACGACGCGGTGCTGGCGCCGAGGCTGCAGGGAGACATGCTGGTGCAGACGAGCGGGCTCGCCGGAGTCATCGAAGCCGGTCCGCTGCTCAGGGATTACCGGCGGGAGTTCTGCTTTGCCGTGCGCAAGGGCCATACCGAACTGCGCGACCGTCTCGACCAGGGTCTGGCCATCGTCAAGGCGAACGGGGAGTACGATCGGCTTTACAGGAAATGGCTGGGCATCTACGAAACCCCGACGTTTCCGGTCAAACACGTCGCCTGGGGCGCGGGAGCGATCGCCGTCCTGCTCGCGCTCCTGGGCCTTTGGACCAGACAACTGCGCCGGCAGGTGGCGCTCCGCACCGCGGAACTGGGCCGGGCCGTCGCGGCCGTGCAGGCGGAACGCGAGCGGCTGCATGACGTGCTGCAGGCGCTTCCGGTTTCCGTGGTATTACTGTCGCGAGACTACCGGATCGTGTTCGCCAATCGCTTCTTCGAACAGCGCTACGGCAAGGCATTCGGGCGGCGCTGCCACGACTACCTGTTCAACCGCGCCGAGCCTTGCGAGGTCTGTGAGACTTTCAAGGTCCTGAAGACGGACGCGCCTCTGGATTGGGAGTGGACCGGCCCGGACGGTTACGACTACCAGATTCACGATTTTCCGTTTACCGACACGGATGGTTCTCCGATGATCATGGAGGTCGGCATCGATGTCACCGAGATCAATCGGGCCAAGCAGGCCCTGAGGGAAGCCAATGCGTCGCTGGAACAGCGCGTCGCCGAGCGCACGGCCGAACTGGAGGCGGCACGACGGGAAGCGGAGGAGGCACGCGACCTCTTGCACGTAACCATGGACAATGCCCCGGCCCTGATGTCCTATATCGATGCCGACGGCCGATACCGCCGCGTCAACAAGGCCTATGAGCAATGGTTCGGTTACGGCTGCAAAGAGATGTATGGGCGTCGTATCTGGGATGTCCACGGCGAAGCCGCGTGGCAGTCCCTCGCTCCTTATGTCGAGAGGGCTCTGACGGGAGAACGGGTCGCTTTCGAAATTCCGGTGTCCTACGCCGAAGGCGGAAAGCGCTGGATTCACGCCACGTACTCCCCGGATCTCGATGCGGCAGGGCGGGTCCGAGGATTCGTGGCGCACGTGGTCGACATCACCGAGCGCAAACAGGCCGAAGATGCGTTACGCGAAACCGACCGGCGCAAGGACGAATTCCTGGCCATGCTCGCCCATGAACTCCGAAATCCCCTGGCGCCGATCCGCAACGCCGTTCAAATCATGCGCAGGCTGGGGGCGGCGGATGCCAAGCTGCCATGGGCGCGAGACGTGATCGATCGCCAGGTCGAGCACTTGACCCGGCTGGTGGACGATCTCCTGGATGTCTCCCGGATCAGCCGCGGGAAGATCGAACTCAAGAAAGAACCGCTTGCCCTGGCCGATATCGTGCAGCGGGCGGTGGAGACCAGTCGGCCGCTGATCGAGGCCCGTCGGCATCGATTCGCCGTGCATCTTCCGCCGGAACCGGTCAGCGTCGAGGGCGACCTGGTCCGTCTGGCGCAGTCGGTGTCGAATCTGCTCAACAATGCCGCCAAGTACACGGACGAAGGGGGGCAGATCACTCTGACCGTCGAGCCGTCCGAATGCGATGTCACGATTCGGGTCCGCGACACCGGCCGCGGCATCGATCCCGCGCAGGCAGCCAGCCTGTTCGACCTGTTCTATCAGGTGGATCACACCCTCGACCGGGCCGAAGGAGGCCTTGGGATCGGCCTCTGCCTGGTGAAACGCCTGGTGGCGATGCACGGCGGCGACGTATGGGCTTTAAGCGAGGGACTGGGTAAGGGTAGCGAGTTTGCGATCCGCCTGCCGCGCTTGCCGGAATACCCGGCGGTTCATCCTCTTGCCGTTCGGGGCGGCGCCGGCGAGCGGCGGATCTCGCTGCTTGGGCCGTCATCTTGAGGTCGGGACGTAAGGCTTGCAATCGCCCTACGGCCAGTATCCGGTGCGGGTTGTTCGCGCCGGAAAGCCGGAGCGTTCCGGCCGGTCGGTCAATAGACCGAAGCCGGTCCGCGCTTGCCTTTCGGTACGATGGTGATCCGGGGCGGGGATGCCGGACTTTGGTTCTTGTCGAGATATCGTCCGTCGCCGATGACGGAACCGGGCGGAATGATGTTGTAGCGATCGACGATGGTCCGGCGAAGTTTCGAGCCCCGGCCGATGACGGTGTAATCCATGATGATGCACTCGTCGATATCCGCGTCCGGCTCGACGATCACTTCGCGCCGAATCACCGAACGGTTGATCCTGGCGCCCCGGATAATGGTGCCCGCGCCGAGAATGCTGTTCCGGACTTCGCCGTCGATGATGCGGGTGTCCGGGCCGAGATAATTGTCGGAATAGATCGGCCAGCTCGGATTGAAAATTTCAAAGCGCGGCTCCTCGCCCAGCATATCCATATGGGCCGCGAAATAAGCGTCGATCGTGCCGACATCGCGCCAGTAAGGCTGCTCTTCGTACGGTTTGATTCCGGGGACCTGGTTCAAGGCGAAATCGTAAACGCACACCTTATGCGTGTGGATCAGCCGCGGCAGGACGTCCCGCCCGAAATCCTGTTCGCTGCACGGCCGAATGGCTTTGAGCGTGTCGATCAATACCTCGGTGCTGAAGATGTAATTGCCCATGGACGCGAGCGCTCTCCGGGGATTGCCAGGCATCGGCCTCGGACTGGCCGGTTTTTCCTCGAACTCCGCCACCCGCCCGGCATGATCGGGACGGATGATGCCGAAGGCCGAGCATTGCTCCAGCGGCACGGGCAGAGCGGCGACGGTCACATCCGCGTGTTGATCGAGATGAAAGCGGACCATTTGATTGATGTCCATGCGATAGACGTGATCGGACCCGAACACGGCCACCACGTCGGGGCGGTGATGATCGATCAGCCCCAGATTCTGGTGGACCGCATCGGCGGTGCTTTGGAACCAGTCCGGTCCGTCCCGCATCTGGGGAGGCACGACGGTGACGAAATGTCCCGCAATCAAATGAGATATCGACCAAGCCCTGCGCACATGCTCGATCAAGGATTGGGACTTGTATTGGACGAGCAGGTAAATCGAATGGATTTCGGAGTTGACCAGGTTGCTCAGCACGAAATCCACGATGCGATACCGGCCGCCGAACGGAACCGCCGGTTTCGAACGTTCAGCCGTGAGTGGAAGAAGGCGGTTGCCCGCGCCGCCGGCCAAGACCATGGCCAAGACTTTGGGGGGCGCCATTGTTAGGCCTCTGTTGTTTTAGTTGAACAGTTCGGATAGCAAACGAACACGATTCTCTTTCCGGGTGTCCCAGGCAATACGGACGATTACTGACGGCTAGACCTTGCCGGCAATTTCCGCCACGATTCGTCTTCTTGCGAATGCGAGGGGGCCGGTATGGTTTCGGCCGAGGTCCGCATAAGGAACGCTTTGACCGGCACCTGACTCCAAGCCAAGGCTTCTTGCCAATCCAATCTTTAAGGTATCAACGCGATGTCCATGTTCAGGTTTTTGCCGGGAATCCTCGTCGTGGAAGCGGCGACGGTCGGCGTGGTAATGGCGGCGAGAGGGGCTTCCGGCGAGGCGGATTGGGTTCCGCTCGGGTTGCTCGCCTTCATCATCACGCTGCTGATTTCCGTGTGGTTCGGCTCTATCGCCGATCATGTGAAGAAAGATGCACTGGCCGAAGCCCGGAACAGCTTTGCCCGAGAACGGGAGAATCTCTTGGTCGCCGCGGAAACCGACAAGCGGGCGACGCTCGAGGAAACTCATCAGCGGCTGGTCCGCGAAGTGAGCCGTGCCAACCGCAGGGCCAATATCAAACTCGGCCTCGGACTTTTCGCTCTCCTGAGCGTTGGAGCGATCCTTTTGGCTATCGAGTTGGTGACGGTGGGTTTGCTGACGTTCGCCGCTGCCGGCGGCGCGGTCGCGGGTTATCTCGTTCGCAGCCGGCAGGACTCCCTGGCGTACCAGCAGAAGACTGGCCAAGGCGCGCCGCCTCAGCTCGATCGCGTGATCGAGGTCAAGCAGGCGAAACCGATGTCGCGCCGCCTCATTCGGCAGAGACGTCGGGACGAAGAGAATGATGGGCGTTAGACGGTATGTGGGAGCGGGCTTCAGCCCGCGACTGAAGGCGCCGAACAGATCGCAGGTCGGCAATCCTTTGCCGACAAGGCCCGCTTGCCGACCCAGGGTGTCGGGAAGGGATTCCCGACCTACTATAGCCAGGAAGTGCTATACCAGACCGGAAAATGTGGGAGCCGTGCGCCGCTTTAGCGGATGCACGACATATACCGCCTTCGCTACAGGCGAGCTCCGGCCGACGGCCGTTTACACCGGATCACGATCGTTTTTTCGACGATGGGCGCCGTTTTTCCCTGCCGGATGGCTCCCGTCACCATATCGAAAATTTCATTCATCTGCCGTTCGTCGTTTAAACCGATTTCGTCGTATCCCCGCGTCCCGCAGAGATCGCCGGCCTTCCGATAGCAGCTGTCTTTCGCGAGCCCTCGCTCTTCGCAGGTGATCTGATAGGCCGGTTCGCCGCTGGGCAAATAAATGGACCTTGCGGTCGGCTCCGACAACGAGTGGGCGCACCCGGTCAGCCCGCAAATCAAGCACATCATGCCCAGCCGCTTTTTCATGGATTCGCGCCTCGCGTAAGCCTGGAGTTCCTTAGAATTATATTTCACTCGGAGCTTTGAGCGGTCTTCGCCTCGATATATTTCCGGTGCGAATCCAGATAAGTCGTTCGAACCAGCTCCCGCGCCGCCGCCCAGGATCCGAAGCCTTCGGAGAAACCCGGTACGACCGGGTCGATCGTCAGCCGGGCCGTGCCGATCAAATGCAGGATCAGATCGAGCGGATCTTCGTCGCCGACGGCGACGCGAATGGTGGTCGGCGAGATGCCGGCTTCGCGCAGCGCCTTTTCGTCCAGTTCCGAATGCGTGGTCAGGGCCGGACAGGCCACGATCGTGTTGCTCTGGCCGAGGCTGATCATATGGCCGAAAGTCGGCGACAGGTTGTCGAAGAACCGCTGGAAAGCTTCCCGAGGCAAATCGCCCATATCCAGGGTGAACAGCGGTGCGGGCAGCCCGAGCGTCGCGGTCCTCTTCATGATCAAGCGGTTGGGATTGTCGGGCAGCGCATTGCAGTGGACCGTGATATTCGGATGGGCGGCCAAGAACCGCGCGAGTATCTGCGTGTTGATGCATTTCTTGAGCATGCGCACATCCAGCGTACGCAGTCCCTGGAGTACGTCGAAAGCGGCATCGGCGTTGAGAAACGCGCCCTTGACGTAATACACGTTCCAGAACAGGGTTTCGTTCCACGGGACGCCGTTCATCGAATCGCCTTTGGGGGTGAACATGTCTTCGTTGCGCCCGATGACGACGCCGGCGATGACCGAGCCGCTGCCGGAAAGATCCTTGGTATAGCTGTGGATGACGAAATCCGGGCGCTCCGCGCGATCTTTGCGCTGCAGCGGGGTGTAGAGGAAGGGTGTGCCGACGGTGGAATCGAGGATGACGCGCAGTCCGAGCCGGTGGGCTTCCCGGCAAATGGCCGGCACGTCCAGCACATAGCCGTGCGGGTTGCACGGCGATTCGAGGTAGACGTAGGCGCGCCGCCCGGCCGAGAAACGGTCGGCGTATCCGGCGAGAGCACCCTGCCAGGCTTTCAGGAAATCGTCGACGGTATAGCCGTCGAAGGTTTCGACGGCGATTTCCAGGTTCGCAGATTTAGCGAACCAGTGGTGGATGAGCTGATGAGTGCCGCCGTAGACATTACGGCTGGTGATCAGAATGTCGTCGCGTCCGAGAACGTGCGACAGCACTCCGTCGATGGCGGCCATTCCGCTGTTGAAGTTCCAGGCGAAATACTCGTTAGCATAAGGTCCGGCTTCAAGATCGACGATGTGATGGGCCAATGCGATCGATGTCGGGTTAAGCAGTCGCGAATAGATTTCCAGAAGCCGCTCCTTGCCCTGGAAGGCGTCTTCTATCCACTCGGCGCAGGCGTAGACGTACGTCGCCGTGCGGGTAATGACCGGATTCGCGGAGAAAATCGCGGGAACGTTGTCGAAGACGCTGTAAGGTCCTTTGCTGGCGGTCGTCGCGGTACTGTAATTCAGGCTCTGGTAACAGCGCCGGTTAGGGCGCTGCAAGTTGTCGAGCAATTTCGCCAGTTGAAACGAGAGGAACTTTTTCGCGTTGAAATAGGCGATCCGGTCGGAGCGATCCAGGCTTTGAATGGTCTCTGCGGTTTCGACCCAAAGCCGGTCGATATCGGCGCAGCTCTCGTACATCCGCCGCGACACGCGTGCCAGCGTTTGGCCGAAAGTCGTTTGGGGATCGATACCGAAATGGGCGAGCTGTTCCCCTACCAGTTCATCTAACGAGCGAGCCGCCGTCGATTTCCGTCGTGGCGAAAGAATGCGCAGGCGATCGATGCTCTCGGAGGCATCGCCCGGCTGCGCCGGTTCACGGGGCCTCGGAGGCGAAGCTAATCCGGTGTTGTCCATAATTCGACTCTTCCTCTTGATCTAGCTTGCAATGAGGCGACGGCCGATCGGTCGCCTTCGGCAATCATTAGACCAAATCGGCGGTCGATCCGCTCGCATAAGGTGCTGTTGCGCCCCTGTTTGGGGCGGGAAGGGACTAGTTCGGTAAATGTGTTCGTCTCCCGTGGTCTGCTCGACGGCTCTTGCAGGCACTTTGTCGATTTTTGCGGATCGTCGCACGAGTACCTGTCACTTTTCGGTACACTAACCCAGTCGTGATGTCCTGGCCCCGAGGATGGCATCGCAACCAACCCCGTGCGAGCTCCAAGCAGTAGCCGTTCCGAACGGTTCGGCAGATGGAGCGGGGTATCGCCGCCGCAGGTCGAATTTTTCAGACCGCGTGAAAGTTCCCCTTGCGCGATGACTGGCATGAGGCTAATCCGTTGATCGCCTATATCCCCACATATGCACAGTCTGAGTTTGCTTGAAAATATCGCCGCTACGCTGAGCTTCGCGTTTCTGGGCGGGCTGATCGTTCAACGCATAGGCCTGCCGCCCATCGTGGGTTATTTGTTGGCGGGCGTCGTCATTGGTCCTTTTACGCCAGGGTATTTAGCCGATCCCGAAACCATCAACCAATTGGCCGAATTGGGCATCGTCTTTCTGATGTTCGGCGTGGGCCTTCATTTTTCCTTCGCGGATCTGTGGAAAGTGCGCGACATCGCCGTCGTGGGCACGCTGGGACAAATGCTGACCATGCTGGCTTTGGGGTTCGGGCTCAGCCAGCTCTGGGGCTGGACGCCCATGGCGGGGTTGGTGTTGGGTTTCGTGCTTTCCATCGCCAGCACTATCGTCATGCTGCGCGGTTTCATGGACCGCGGCTGGCTGAATACCCCGGACGGACAGGTCGCGGTCGGCTGGCGGGTCATGGAGGACATCGCCACCGTTCTGATCATCATGATCATGCCTAACCTGGCTGACACCGGAGAATCCATAAATTGGAACACCCTCGGCCTGGCTTTGCTGTCCGCTTTAGGCTTTCTCGTGTTCATGTTGTTCGTGGGCACGCGCTTCATTCCCTGGCTGTTGCTGCGGGTGGCCCATACCCGCTCCCGTGAACTCTTCGTTTTGGCCATCCTGGCGATCTCTTTGGGAATTGCCCTGGGCGCCTCGCAGTTGTTCGGCGTTTCGTTGGCATTGGGCGCTTTCGTCGCGGGCGCGGTGGTCAGCGAATCGCCGCTCAGTCATCGCATCACATCCGATCTGCTGCCGTTCCGGGAGGCCTTTTCCGTCCTGTTCTTCGTATCCGTCGGCATGCTTCTGGATCCGGGCTTTCTGGTGCAGCACCTCGAACCGGTCCTCATTCTCACCGGTCTGGTGGTCATCGGAAAGTTCATCGTCTCGGGGCTTTGGGTCTTGCCGTTCCCTCGACCGGCCCGCACCGCTCTCGTCGTGGCGGCGGGCTCGTGTCAGATCGGCGAATTTTCCTTCATTCTGGATCAGACCGGGCTGCGCCTCGGGTTTCTCGACGAGGGGCAACATTCGACGATTCTGGCGGCTGCATTGCTATCCATCGTCGTCAATCCGCTCATGCTGCACGCAGTCGACCCGCTACAGCGCAGTTTGCGGGCCATCCGGCCACTGTGGCGATGGCTGAATCGGCACGGCTCGACGCAGACGCCGGTGGAGGATTCCGTGGCCGACCATGTGGTGGTGGTCGGCTACGGGCGGGTCGGTTCGCACATCGTCGATATCATGGGCGAACTGGGGATTCCTTATTTGGTGATCGATTCCCGCATCCACCGGATCGAACGGTTGTCGAAAAGGGGCATTCCCACGCTTTTGGGCGATACCGCCAATTCCGACATTCTGACTCACGCCGCGCTGCACCGGGCCCGTCTGCTCGTGGTGACCTTGTCCGAGGAAGCCGCCACCGAACTGACGGTTGCGGCAGCCCGGGACATCGCCCCGGACCTTCCGATCATCGCTCGCGCCGCAACCCGGGCCGGCGTTAAACGGCTTTCCGACTTGGGTGCGCAACTGGTGATCCATCCGGAGCTCGAAGGCAGTTTGCAGGTGATCCGGCACACCTTGTTGCAGCTGGGGTTTCCGTTGCATGAAGTGCGGCATTACGCGGACACGGTTCGGCGCGAGCACTACGATGCGCTGGTCAAGGCACACGGCGAGCACGCGCTGCTGAGAGACTTGCTCGATGCCCACGAGTTGATCGACATTTCCTGGCGAAAAATACCCGCGGAAAGCCCAATGGTAGGGCAGACACTGGGCGAAGCTGCGTTCCGGGCGCGCACCGGCGCAAACGTGGTGGCCATCAAACGCAAGAACGAACTCGTGGTGAACCCGTCCACCCAGACCGTATTTCTTCCGGGGGACCGCATCGGCCTGCTCGGAAATCCTGAGCAGATCGAGGCTGTCGAGCGGTTATTGGCTGCGCATCAGCAAGCTTGAACCGATGTGAGGTAAGCCGGAAAAAGAGGACACCAAAGTTTCAAACTATGCGATGGAAGTGTTGAATGCAAAAGTTACCGAAAGGAACGTATACCAAAGAACCCGCGAACAGGCGGTGAAATTGGTGTTAGGAGAAGGGTTATTGTTGCGAGAGGCCGGCGTGCGGCTTTTTTGACTATCCACAGATTCCGTGGACAACCTTGTGGATAAGTGTGGGGGTAAAACGGACGGGACCTGATCTCACGGGGCTTTAAGTTAGCCTGGCTAGGTTTTTTTCAGGTCCTGGTTTCGCAGCAAGATAAAACGTAAGTAGTTGATTCTGAGGTTTTAATTTATTACGAAATAATGAATTAATAATTTACGGGGAGCAGTGATAAGTCGCCGCTTGCTGAAGTTCCTGCCAAGTCTTGACAGTGGATAAACTTTCAAGCTGGTATCCCGAACGGAACTACATGCATCAGAAAAGCGCCGCCGCAGCCGTTGGCCAAAAACGCCCGGGCGCGGTTGACGAATTCCGCACTTTGCCGGAAAGTTGTTCTCTGGGTCGCGGCGGGTAAGGGAAATGCCTATTGGTCGCTAGTCGGAAATGAGTTGCCCTAGCGTCCGAGCATTCGGTCATAATCGAATAACACTATGAGTTCACGAAAACACCCGGCAAACGGCGGTCTCGTATATTCCACCGAATTTGGACGGATGTGCCCGGCCTGTCGCAAACCCGTCGCCGAATGCCGTTGCAAGAAAGACCCGCCGGCGCCGAAATCGGACGGCATCGTGCGGGTGCGCCTGGAAACCAAGGGACGCAAAGGCAAGGGCGTGACGGTAATCACGGGGGTTCCGCTGGACGCCACGGGTCTTGAAAACTTGGGCAAACAGCTCAAGCAGCGCTGCGGTTCCGGCGGGACCGTCAAGGACGGCGTCATCGAGATTCAGGGAGACCATCGCGAACGGGTCGTAGAAGACCTGTCCAAACAGGGCTGGGCCGTCAAGCGGTCGGGTGGCTGAATCAATCACCGTCTCGGTCGATGAATATCCGCCAATGCACCAATTTAATGCTATTAGCATTCGATGATATTCTTCTGCTATGCTCTACTTCTAAGCCCTATTTCTCACATTTCGCCGCAGCCAGGGCATCGTACGGACCGCGCGGCAGGAGAACAGAGAAATGCGGGCTAATATTGTCGGGAGGCAGACCCGCGATTCTTGATGCGTTTTCCGCCATCAATTCATCCGGCCTTATGGAACGCGACTTGCATTAATCGGGACAGAAAGGGTCGAAGGCATAACGCCTGTCATTTTTCCATACTGGAAGAGACGATATTTCGCCGTTGGATGATCTTTTAGTGCGTGGCAATGCCGAGGACCGGCATTCCGTGTCGAAACTTTGGAGCCGTTGTATGTACGCCATATTGATAATCCTGTTCGCACTCTTGCAAGTCGCAGATGGAATAGTGACTTACTTCGGGCTGAGCTTTTCCGGTTTGGAAGAAGCGAATCCTGTTCTCAATTTTTCCGCCGAACTGGTGGGGCTCGGATATTCGATCGTCCTGATCAAGGCCGCGGGCCTAGCGTTCATCGCGTTTTTATTCAGCGACCGGCATAAGGCGAGAAGCCGCTGGATCAAGGCGACCCTGACCTCGTCCGTTGCCTTTTACAGCTGGGTCGTGACGAACAATGTGATGTTGGTTATCGAGGCGTAGTACTGACGGCAGCCGCTTAACGTCCCCAAGCCGAGAGTCCTTGAGGGACGTCCTGCTCTGCGGCAGCCGGCCATCAAGCGCTCTGTACGTTACACGCCGGCTTCGCTTCCGTCTCCGCTTTGCAGTCGCCGAGCGGCAGCCGCACGATGAATTCGCTGCCCTTGCCGGGGCCTTCGCTTTTTACCTCCACCCGCCCTCCGTGCAATTCCGCGATCTTCTGTACGATGGTCAATCCGAGACCCAACCCGCCCTGAGCGCGATCCAGCGTCCGTTCCGATTGGGTGAACACGTCGAAAAGATGCGGCAGCAGCGCGCTGGGGATACCTTCGCCGTTGTCGCGCACCGAAATCGCGACCTCGTTACCCGTATGATCCACGCCGAGCCAGATCCGTCCCCCCGCGGGGGTATATTTGTTGGCATTATCCAGCAAGTTCGAAACCATTTGCGTCAAGCGCACCGGATCGGCCTCGAACCATAAGGGATATTTCGGCAGGGTCGCGGTAAGCAGATGGCGGCGGGCATCGAGCTGCGGTTTAGTGGCCTCCATGGTTTGATGAAGAAGGGCGGTGAGATTCACCGGCGTTTTCTGAAGCTTCAATTTGCCCTGAACGATCCGCGAGACATCCAGAAGGTCGTCCACCAGCCGGGTCAGGTGATCCACTTGCCGGTTGATGACTTCCTGCGCCCATTGCATCCTCGGGTTCGGCGGGGCGAACTTGCGTATTAAATGAGCCGCGTTGCGGATCGGGGCGAGCGGATTTCTCAGCTCATGGCCCAGCATGGCGATGAATTCGTTCTTGCGAAGATCGGCCTCTTTGAGAGCGGTCTCGGTCTGGGCTCGTTCGATAATATCCGCGGTTTGACGCGCCAACAGGTCGAGCAGGCGCAATGCCCGCTCGTCCGGCCAGTGGGGTGTTCCGTAGTGGGTCGAAAGCACGCCGAACAATCGGCCGCCGCGGCTCAGCAGTGGGGTGCAGTGGACCGCGCGCACCCCCGCGTTCAGGATCGCCTGAAGCTCCCGCGCGTCGTTAAAGATAAGACTTCGGGTAACGTCCTCCACGATCACGCGCTTTACCCATTCCATCGTAGCGCCCCAGGGCCCCGGCCCCACATGGGCACTATGCCAGAAATCGACGTAAGCCGGCCCGAAGCCTCGCTGAGCAACGATCCGGAGAGAGCCGGACGGCGTGTCGACCAGTTGAATGTGGCCGCGATCTGCGCCTGCGATGGCCATAGCCGTTTCCACGATCTGATCGAGTACAACCGGCAGCCCGTCCTCCCGTACGAAGAGCGCACCGACCGCTTGCAGTCTCGTCATAGCCTCCAAATCGGCCGCCAAGCGGTCGTTCGCTGCCGCCAATGCCTGCTGGGCCAGTTTACGCTCGGTGATATCGTGGCTCACCGTCGCGAATCCCACCGGTTCGCCGTTCGTATCCCGGATATAGAACACGTTGCAAACCATCCAAAGCGTAGCGCCGGTTTTAAAATGGCGAAAGCGGATCTCCACCTCGGCACGGCCTTCACGCAGCACGCGCGGGAAGAATTCTTCATAAACGAATTCTTGGTCTTCCGGAAAGACGAACTCCTTCACCGGCGTTCGGCACGCCTGCTCCAGGCTATCCAGTCCAACCAGGCGCCGACCGGCCTCGTTGACGTAGAACGGCTGGAAGTCTAGGTCGCACATGCCGATAAATTCCGTGCTCTGATCGGCGAAGGAAACAAATTTCTGGCGTTCGATCTCGATTTGCTTGCGTTCGGTGATGTCCAGGAAAGTGGCCGTGGCGCCCTGCACGCGGCCGGTGTTGTCATATAGCGGTGCGGCCGCGCTCAGGACGAACCGGCGTGTGCCGTCGGCGCGGACTATTTCCAGTTCCACGTCCTCCACGACTTCGCCCGTCTTCAAGACTCGGCACATGGGGAGATCCTGAGCGGGAACCTCCCGTCCGTTGTTGAAGAAACGGTAAAGAGCGGCGCCGTTCGTGTCCGGCACGGCCGATAAATTTTCGCCTTCCGGTACGCCCAGCAATTGATGCGCCTGAACGTTGCCCGTGATCAGCCGGCACTCCGGGTCATGGGCGACGCAGATGGCGACTCGCGCCGTCTGCATGATGGCCCGCATCTGGACGTTGGCTGCGAGTGCTCGGGCTTCACTGGCTCGCAGAGCTTCCTCGGTCCGTACCAAATCGTCGATATCCGTGAGCGAACCGGTCCAGCGGACGATTTTCCCATCGGCATCGCGATCCGGCAGGGCGCGGGCGATAAACCACCTGTACGAGCCGTCGGCCGACCTCAGACGATACTGGCTCTCGAACGACGTGCCGGTTCGTGCCGCTTTGTTCCACCGGGCCAAAACCTTCGCGATATCGTCGGGATGCAGCGCCGATAGCCAACCTTGCCCCGCGCTCTGTTCCGGGGACAGTCCGGTATAAGAGCACCATTGCTCGCTTACGAAGGTATTGTTGCCTTCCGCGTCGCTTTCCAACGTAAGGCTCGGGACGGCCTGCACGATCGTGCGGAAACGCGCTTCGCTTGCCCGCAGAGAACGCCGGTCGAGAACCCGCTGCATGGCTATCGCCACCTGGTCGGTGACCGATTTCATCAGACTCAGTTCTTCGGCGGTAAATACTGGGCGGGTCTTGGTGCCGAATGACAGGATTCCGATGACGCGTCCCTGTACCAGCAGAGGATGGCAGGCGTAGGCTTGAATACCGTAGCTTCGGACACGGGCAGCACATAGTCCGCCGTGATGACGAACGTTTTCGGCGGCAACATATTCACCGTCGCCTGCGAAGCAGCCGCAGGCGATCACGTTGCAATCGAGCCACTCGAGATCGCGAATCTCCTCGGCCGACAAGCCGGCGGAAGCATTCAGGCGGAATCGTCCTTTGGCGTCGTCGAGCAGAAAATTGAAAAAGCATTCGCAGCCGAGTTGGCGCATTACGGCGAGGCAAAGATCCTCGATAATCGTATGCGGCTCATCGGTAGCCAACAGCCTCGCCGACGTTTCGGCTAGCAGCTTGAACCGCCGTTCGCTCGCTGCCAGCGTCTGTTCGGCCTGTTTACGCTCGGTAATGTCTATGTTGCTTCCGGCCATATGGACCGGACGGCCTTCGGCATCGTAGCGGATTGTGGCTCGCAGTTCGATCCAGCGGACGGTGAAGTCATTTTGGCGGATGATGCGGAATTCGCTGCTGAAATCCGGCGCTTGCCGCGCGAACGCCGTCTCGATACCCGACTTCAAGGTATCCCGATCGCCCGGATGTACCAAATTCAGCCAGGCATCGGTGGAGTGTTCGAACGCTTCGGGCGCGATACCGTAAATCTGGTACCACTGCGGCGACATACGGTGACGAGCGTCTTGGCTTAGATCGGCCTCAAAGCTCGCTACCTGGACGATCTTTTGCGACAGCTGGAGGAGCTGATCGCGTTCGTATAGCGCAGCCTCGAGCGGCTGCCGCTCGGCCAAGGCTCGATTGAGCAGCGACTGGCGCTCCAATGCGGCCCTGAACGCGCGCCGTTCGGCTTTGCGCAGGCGCGAAATCCCAAAGCTCAGTACTGTGCCTACTCCAAAAAGTAGTCCCAATCGCAGGGCTTCGGCGGGGTTCAGGATGTCGATAGAATCGGTCAGAATGACCAGGAGCGGAACGCTTGCCCCCATGCTCAGCGCGGTAGCCGCGAACCCCGCGCTCATTCCGCCATGCCATGCCCCGAACATTATTGCGACCAAGAACAGGGACAACGGTGGCGGTGGATCGAGAATGGCTCCTAGCGCAAGAATTATGGCGCTGACACAGGCCGTCGCTCCGATCGCAACCGAATATCCGTTTCCCAGCAATCGCTTTACGTTCACTCCGTTGTTCCCTCATATGACGTCAGGTCACGGGTTCACAAATGGTTAGTGTACTGCGGGTTGCGGGAAGGGGTGAAGGTTTTGTCGAGAGGCGGCTAACCGAACGAACGGACGCCCCTCGGACAGTCGGAATATCAAGAGCGGTTAGCTACGGGGAGCGGTGCGGGGCAGGGCATCAGGAAAAGGAGAATTATAAGAATTTTGCCGAAAGTCCCATTGCGGCTGAGACTTACCGCACGAGATGAGATAACTGGACCAGACCGCCTCCTCCTCTTGACCGACTCTCGGCTGGCCTTTGGCCGATGTCTTTTTCTTTAGTATTTTTCTGGTCCAGTTATCTTGGAGCATCCTGTTCCTGCGAGATCCGCATTCCTTTCGCTATGTCCTAAATCCTATCGAATCGTCCATGGTTCGGCCTCGAATCGTTCAACCCGTACTCCTATCCTTAGCCAGGCTTAGGGGTAGGCTGTTACATTCGAGTGACGCGTATTTAAGCGTGTTGCGCCTGACCAAGACATCCGCAAGTCTACGTATGGACACCGGTGTACCGAAAAAGCCGTCGGTTTGGAATTGCCTGGGCCGTTCATGCGTCCATAGGCACTTTTGCGTATTTCCGAAAGAGCTCGGACGCTGTTCAATGACAACTACTCTGCAATCACCAAGGGCGCTTTCCCCCGAGGCGCCCGTGGCAGTCGTCGAGTGGAATCAGGGATGATTCGATCAGTGTCAGGACAAGCGAAAGGAACCGGGATGTCGCATGGAAAAGGATGTTCCGAGAGTAATGATGGCTGGGCGCTGGTGTCGAGTCACCCGGAAATGCGGAATTTGTCGCCGAAACAGCGGATGTTTAGGTCCAGTCGTCAAGACTCTCCTTCGAACCTCACGCTTCGGTTATTCTGTTTTATCGCATCTCGATCCCGGCCGATAGAACATCCTTTTAATCCAGCCAGGACGGAGGAGGGATCGCGTCGTCCTTGGCGCGTCGTCCGATGCCTCAATGTAAAAATTCGATTTGCTTGTCGAGGAATTCCCGCGCCCGGAAGATGCGCGAGCGGACCGTTCCGACCGGGCATTGCATGACCTGGGCAATTTCGTCGTAGCTCAGCCCGTCGAATTCCCGCAACTGGATAGCAGTCCGCAACTCCCCCGGAAGTTTGTCGAGCGCCTGCTGAATGGTTAGCGCAAGTTCCTCGGTCAATACCAAGCCTTCCGGAGTTTCCTGGTCTTTCAGGCGAACGGCGGATTCGAACTGCTCGGCCTCTTCGACATCGAGCTCGTCTTCCGACGGGCGGCGCAGCCGCATCGCCAGGTGATTCTTGGCGGTGTTGATGGCGATTCGATAGAGCCAGGTATAGAACGCGCTGTCACCGCGGAATCTCGGGAGTGCAAGGTAGGCCTTGATAAAGGCTTCCTGCGCGACATCCCACGATTCGTGAGGGTCCTTGATATAACGGCCTATCAGTTGCAAGAGCTTGGCCTGGTACTTGCGCACCAGACGATCGAAAGCACTCCGGTCTCCCTGTTGGACTCGATGTACCAATTCCTGATCGTCGATATAAACAGTAGCCATGAAGATCCTCCTTGGAAAGATTCTGTCGGATCCCATAACGGCTTCAGTGTTCGAGCTCATCAAGACCGTCCTGTCCAAAAAACCCTTCCGCTCAGCAGTTATACCGATTTTTACCGTTATCTTCCTGTTATCATTCGGCCATGGATATAGCCGCACAACAAAAAGCTTATATCGTTAAAAGGCAAATAGTGCCGCTACAGCAGCGAGTTACACCAGCCGTTAGGTGTTCCGACGTTAAATAAGAATTGGTTTATGGTCTTATTAAACACTCGGCATTTGTTGTAAAAAAGTCGTAAAACTTCGCACGAATATCTACGGATCAAATCTCTTCGCCTTTAACCGTTTTCCCGGTTCGTTGCCTGAAAAGACCTCGAAGCCCTTCAAATGTCAGCTGGATTTCATCGGAATGCGCAGTCGTTGACCTGGCCGAAGCACCGTCCCTTGCGTGATCGCGTTCATCGTCAGCAATTTGCGAAGTCCAACGCCGTATTTTGCCGCGATCAGACGCGGAGATTCGCCACGGCGAACCACATGTACCCGGTGCCCTTGTTTCGACAGCTTTGCGGACTTGGCTTTCTGCGCGACGGCTTTTCCGCGCCCGGAGCCCTTTACGATATCCTCTGCCGGGACCGGTGCCGGCGTCGTGAGCAAACGCGATGACATCATCACCGGCTCCTCTCCGACATCGATCAGCGAGGCAGTGACGATGCGTCTGTTGGACTGAGCGTCATCGCCGGCCACCAGCACGGGTTGTTCATAGGCCGAAATGCCCGGGGTGCGCTCCAAGGTCCCTTGAGGAAGCCAAACGTCGATGCCCGCGGGGAGCAGGGTGCGCCCCTTGATCGCGGATGTTGTCCAAGCGGGGTTGAGCTCGGCAAGCGTGTCGCGTTCCAGGCCGTGGAGTCTCGCCAGATGAGTGACCGGAAGGGAGCCGGTTAGACGGACGAGATCGTGCTTGAGAGGCGGTTGGAAGAATACGCCCGCCGGGAAATAATTCGGCAGATTCTGGATGATCGACCGCACGGCAAGGAATTCGGCATAAAAATTCCGTGACGCGAAACCGAAGGTCGAACCTTGGTAATAGCGGACGATCCGAGCGACGTTCGGTCCGAATTCGTCTCTGGCGCGCGCCATTCCGCCTATGCCGTGGTTGTACGAGGTGATCGCCAGTCCCCAGTCGCCGAGTACTTCATAGGCGTGGGCCAGGTACCGTGCGGCGCCGCGCGCGGCAAACACCGGATCATAACGCTCGTCGACCGCCCGGCTCAGGTGAAGGCAGCGGCGAGCTGTCGCGCGCATGAATTGCCACATCCCGGCGGCTCCCGCCGAGGAATGCGCGTGATTGACGAAAGACGATTCGACATGGGGAAGCAAGGCGAGGTCTTCGGGCAATTCGGCCTCGCGGAATATCCTGCGGAACAGGCGATCGTAGCGGCCGCTGGCTTCGAGTCCCTTTAGAAAGCGTTCCCGCAGCCCGCGTTGACCGCGTACCCGCTGACTTGCTCCGTACACGGCGTTTTCGCCGGCGTGGCTGACCAGGAGATCGAACAGTCGTTGCTGCGTGTCGGTCAAGCTGGCACCGAACCGCACCCGATCTTCCAAGTCCCGAAGTTCATTTTCGAGGGCATGGAGGTGCCATTCTACGGACGCTTTATGCTCATGCGTCAGACCCTCGCCATCGACATCCGGCAGCTTGATCACGTCGTAGACCACGCCCAAATGAACGCTGTCGTGGAGTGCAAACTGATTCAGATGCCACACCCCGAAAACCTGGCGCCAGAATTGCACCGCATCCTGCAATCCTACCGGCTCGACAAACGGGGGGCTGCCTTGTTCCTGCACCGCATCCGGATAATGACGGGGTAGAGGAACGGTATTCTCGGCAGTGGATTCGGCAAACACCATCACCAAGATGCCGAGCGTCATCCAAGAGCGAAACGAGGTTTTCGGTTTCATAACGATCCATCTCCATCCGTGAGAAACAGTCGTGCGGGCACGACGGAAAGGTAAAGTCGATGCCTTCTTTTTCGGGTTTCTGGGAAACTGGGGAAGCCCCCCGAAATACCCCGATGTAAGTATCTCTCCGTAGTCAGCTGGGGGCAAGTGATATCCGCAAGCGATTCAAACGGTGCTTTCGGGATCAAGCGTGACGAGGCTATCATCCCGAAATATTCGGCGGAGTGCTTCTACTAGAACCCGGATGGAGGACATGCGTTGACGCCCGATGACTCAGCGAAGCCGGACAGAGGATCCGAATGGTTCGTTCCCCGATTCGGCTCTCCTAAATTTCGGAGAGCGATCGGCCTTCTTTTTCTGCCCTATACGGCGATGGTCATGTCCTTTACCGTGATCGGGTCCGTGCTGGCACCCGATCTCCATTGGGACCGGGTGATCGCCATCGCCTTCATTTACTTCTTGGGTCTCGGAATCGGCGCCCATGCCCTGGATGCGCTGGGCAGCAAGGCGAAAAAGCCATGGGGCGACGTGTTCGGCAAACGGCAGCTGTGGCTCATGGCGGGATGCTCGCTAGCGGCGGCCTATCTGGTTGCAGCCTACTTCATGGTGCGTTTCGTGCCGAATCTGATCTTCATCGCGCTTGTCGAGGGATTCTTCGTCTTTGCCTATAACCTGGAATGGTTCGACGGACGCTACCATACCGACGGATGGTTCGCGTTTTCATGGGGATTTCTGCCGGTTTTGGCGGGATACGTGATGCAAACGAACACTCTCTCCGTCGCCGTGATCGCGGTCGCCTTGTCCATGGCTCTGTTCAGCCTGGTAGAGATCAAGGCATCGCGGCCCTACAAGGCGCTCAAGCAATGCGGCGGCGACCTCGGCGATGCCGATCGGGCCTTGATGATCCGGTACGAGGCGATTTTGAAAAGCATCAGCCTAGGAGTCATTGCGCTGGGCATGGGACTGCTGTTGTTTCGCCTGTTCGATTAGGGCGGTCCTTCTCTGCCGATACCGGGCCGAATATCCCATCGTGCCTGGTCCAAGTTGTGATATGGTCTCCCGAGCGGTTTTCGCCATGTGAGAAGGACTGCGGGCGTGAAGGGATTCAAGGATTATTGCTGCGGGTGTAGGCCGATTCTTGTTGAAGCGATCGATCAGACCTTGCAGGGACTTTTTCAGGGCCTGCATGTCCGTCCCGATGAGGCGCTGAACGATACGTTCCGGGGCGGAAAGATGATCAGAGGTTCCCTCGTGTGCCTGGTGAACGAAAGCCTTGGCGGAAATCCGTCGTCCGCAGTGCCGAGATCCGTGGCGGTGGAGCTTGTTCACGGGGCCACGCTGATCCATGACGATTTCGTGGACCAGGATCGCGCCAGGCGGGGCAAACCTGCTGCCTGGACCTTGGCGGGGGCGCGGAAAGCGGTGCTTTTGGGAGATGTCATCTTCGCTTCCGCCATCGAGATGATGAGCGACTTGAGCCGGGATGATGGCCTGGCGGTGTCGCGTGCGATCGCCCGAATCGCCAAGGGCGCGTTTCAGGAACCCATCGATCCTTCGGAACTGGCTGTTTATCTCCGGGCCGATGCCGTGCCCGAATTCCTCTATGACGCGATCATCGATCTCAAGACCGGCGTGCTTTTCGGCGTTGCCTGCGAACTGGGTGCACTTGCGGCGGGTGCCGAGCGGGATGTCCGAAATGCGTTTTATCGCTATGGTGTTTTGATCGGCGAAGCGTATCAGATCGCCGACGATTTGCAGGAAATCAAGCATCACCTGTCGAGCGGAGTCATCGACGCTCGGGCCATAGCCGCTCTTGCGCCTGCGATAGTCCGCTTCGGCGGGAACCTACAAGCCTCGATTACGCCCCTGTTGACCGGAGAGCGCTCGGCGCTGTCGTGCGAACTGTCGAAAAGCTTCGAGGAAGCACGGATGAACATGGAGGAGGAGATGGAACGACGTCTCCGACTGTCGTGTCTCGAAGTCTCGGGGCTCGTGCCCGACTCCCGCAAGAGAGTAATGATTCATGACGCTCCACGGGATTTGATCGACATGTTTAACGGGGTTTAACGCATCGGGCTTTGGAGTGAGCGCTCACCGGAATTTCAGCTCGCGGATTTCGTCGCCGTCACCAGGGCCGACGCGCCCCAGGTCAGCGTTTCGACGTTCACCGGGGCGAAGCCGTTCTCGCGCAAAACCTCCGGAAGTTCGGTCAGCCATGCGGTTTGTTTGAGAAATCCGGGCAGTTCGTCGAAAACCGTTTTCCATTCGGGGAAAAATCTGGGTCCCGCCATTTGAAGAATTTTGAAGTAAAACTCCCAGAGCCGGGTGAATATGGGACCGCTGGGATAGGTGAAATCGTGCATGACGAGAACTCCGCCGGGGCGAAGCATGGCCTTGGCGTTTCGGATCAGACTCTCCAGCTCGGCATATTTGGCCAGATAAGAGGATGTAATACAGTCGATTGGTCCATCGACGCGGATGTCTTCGGCTTTTCCGAGCATGAAATCCACATTCCGGAGTTTCAGCGCGCGCGCTTTTTCCTTGGCGATATTCAGATATTCGTCCCGGAGTTCCACGCCCGTGACCCGGCATGCGGGAAAACGGCGGGCGATCTTGAACGTCAGGATGCCGGTCCCGCAGGCCTGGTCGACGATATGCGAAGCGTCTTTAGGAATCGCGTCCACAATCCTCTGTTTCCACCAAAGGTCGAAACCCAGGGTGCAGAGTCTGACGATGGTGTCGTAGCTGGCGCCGGTGCCGGCGAAAAAACGATGGGCCGTGGCTGTTCCGGGATGCGAATCCATGCGACCGACTCCTTGGGCTGCAACAAAGCCCGAAAGTGGATATTTCTCGAAGGCCGAGACTATCACGCGCATTAGGGTTTCGACTACTCCGACATCTATGTCGTCGGACGCTTCCGACGGCGAATGATTTGGATTCTCATAGAGCGTGTTGCCGCCGAGACAAACCGTTTGCGAATCGTAAAGTTCCCACTTATCCTAAACTGAACCGTTTAGTTTAGGGCGTCGCAACCGTGTTCATTCGTTTTCTGCTTCATCGAACTTCTCCGCTGGTCTTTTTTCAATGCCGATTCGGCGCATCGAAGCGCGGTTCGTCTACCCTGATCAGGACTCGAGTTCGATAGCGCGTCATGGCGGCAAGCGCAGCGGAGAAAATCCGTCTCGACACTGCCGGGAGCGAGCCGGAGCACGTAAGCGAAAGTCCGGAGATCCGGGAAAGAGAGGTCAGCCCGTCCGAATGGATCGGTTTTACCGCCATGATCTTCGGAGTATTCATGGCGGTCCTTGATATTCAGATCGTCGCCAGTTCTCTGGAGCAGATTCAGGCGGGTCTTTCGGCGACGCGGGACGAGATCGGCTGGGTACAAACCGCCTATCTGGTCGCCGAAGTGGTGATCATTCCCTTGTCCGGGTGGTTGGGCCGGGCCTTATCGACCCGTTATCTGTTCGTTCTCGCCTGCGGCGGCTTCACCTTGATGAGCCTATGCTGCGCGCTGGCCTGGGATCTGCCCTCGATGGTGGCGTTCCGAGCCTTGCAGGGGTTGTTCGGCGGAGCCATGATCCCGTCGATATTCGCGGTGATCTACACCTTGTTTCCGCCCCGCCTGCAACCGGCGATCACCATCCTGGTGGGGCTGGTGGTTACCGTCGCGCCCACCGCGGGCCCGGTACTCGGCGGCTATCTCACCGAGACGGTATCCTGGAAGGCGCTGTTTCTGATCAATCTCTTGCCCGGCTTGCTGGTCTGCCTAGGAACCTGGCTGTTCCTGCGGATTGACGAGCCCGAATGGGACTTGCTGAATCGGATCGATTTCCGCGGCATTTTGTACATCGTGGTTTTCCTTGGCAGCCTGCAATTCGTGCTGGAAGAGGGGACTCGGAAAGACTGGTTCGAAAGCGGCGAGATCGTGTTTTTCGCTTGTCTTGCCGCGGCGGGCGGCGTCGCGATGTTTTACCGGGAACTGACGCTCGAACACCCTATCGTCGACCTTTGGGCGTTTCGCAACCGCAATTTCGCTGTCGGCTGCGCGTTCAGCTTCATCCTCGGCATCGGCCTCTACACCATGATTTATCTGATCCCGGTGTATCTGGCCGGAGTCAAGGGGCTGAACAGTCTGCAGATCGGTCAATACGTCATGGTGACGGGCTTATTTCAATTCGTATCCGCCTTCTTCGCCGGCCCGTTATCCAAGGTGCTGGATTCGCGCCTGATGCTGGCCGGCGGACTGGCGCTCTACGGAACCGGCGCCTGGATGAACGGCAGTCTGACCGCCGACGCCGGCTATTGGGAATTCTTCTGGCCGCAAGCCGTGGAAGGCTTCGCCTTGATGTTCTGTTTCTTGCCGATCAGCGGTTTGGCCCTCGGTACCTTGCCGCCGGACGAGGTCAAGAACGCTAGCGGGCTGTTCAATCTGATGCGCAATCTGGGCGGAGCTATCGGCATCGCTGTCGCCAGTTCCTTGAAAACGCGCTATATCAAGGAGCATTACGCTGCGTTGCGAGAATCCGTGACCGGGGGTTCGCGGGAGGCAGAAGCCTTGATCGCTAAGCTGCAGGCGCAAATGGCCGGATTTCCCTTGCCGGACAGCGAAAAAGCGGCGCTCAAACAGCTTTCCCGGTGGGTGATACGAGAAGCCGAGGTCATGGCCGCCAACGATTTATTCCATCTGCTGGGGGCTATCTTTTTCGCCTCCCTCTTGTTGATGCCTCTGGTCAGGAAAGTGTCGACGGATCAGGAAACCGGTGGAGGACACTGATCCCGCACCGATTCAACGAAAACCTCTTGGGGAAGGGCAGTCGTAGGTCGGCAAGGGATTGCCGACCTACGACTAAAATAAACCGGCTCTCGCGATCGGGAGATGTTCTTATCTAAGTCAGCCAAACAAACCTGGTCGCCTGTCCACAGATTTCGTGGACAACCTTGTGGATAAATATGGGGATGAAAGCGGCGGCACCTGATATTTTCGGGCCTTACGTTAGTCTGGCCAGGTTTTTTTCAGGCCCGGTTGTTGGACGGATTAAAATCGTAAACTATTGATTTTGCGAAGATGATTTATTACGAAATGATGAATTGATAATTTACGGTATCGCCTTAACTAAGCGCTGCTTGTTCAAAATCCTGTCAAGTCTTGACAGTGGATAACTTTTCGATGCCGTATCGAAAAAGTATAGCAGTGGCTCAAAAAAGTGCCGTGGCTCACCTTGCCTGATTTGGGCATCGGCGGAACGGACGGAAACGGCCCTCAAACGATCTGATAAAGCCCGTCCAGCACGAGCGTGTTGGGACTTATCATGCCCACGACGTTGCGGCCGTCCAGCACCGGGGCGCGTACGAGATTGTGATTTGCGAACAGGCGCGAGCAGTACCGGATATCCATGTCGGGGTGCACCGAAATCACCGGCTTGCTCATGATTTCGTAGACGTTGACCCGATCGGGCGCGCGATCTTTCGCCAATACGTGCCGAGCAATGTCCCCGGCGGTGATCAAGCCGTATTCGTCGTCATCGTGCCGCTTGTTGACCACCAGCACCGAGGTTCTCATCGATTTCATTTTCTTCAAGGCTTCGCTGATGGTGGCGATGCCGTCGATCGTTCCGAAATCGGTCTTCATAACGTCCCGGACCCGGATAATGGGCTTCTTTTCCATTAAAGTTCCTCCTCGACGATGGGGGCTAATTTTTCCATTTGATGCGTGATCCCTACGGCGTCTTCCACATCGATCTGAAGCGCGATTCCGGTGCCGGGCTTTTCGTCGAACTTGCCCGCACGGCCGATGGCTTCCAGGATATGTCGAGTCAGATGCTCCTCTACCAGGAACAACAGCACGTCCCTTTGGCTTTCCAGGCTCAGTCCGAAAAACGTTTTCGTTCGCTTGAGTCCTTCGCCGCGGGCATTGGCGATGACGGTGGCGCCGGTAGCGCCATGTGCACGAGCGGTTTTCAGGATGAGCTCGGTTTTATCGTCTTCCACGAAGGCGATGATCAGTTTGAAGCGCATATGAGGCTACCTTAGTCGTTGTTGGCCGCTTGATTGCGCCGACTCAACCACATGGCGATCTGGCCGTAACCAAGCACGTTGATTATAGGAATTAGACAAGTGAACGCAATCAGGCCGAATCCGTCCAGCAAGGGATTGCGGCCGGGAACGGCGGCGGCCAGACCCAATCCGAGTGCCGTCACGATGGGTACCGTTACCGTCGACGAGGCCACATTGCCGGCGTCGTACGCGAGCCCGGCGATGACCTTGGGGGCGAAAACGGTCTGAATGGCTACGATGGCGTACCCCGTAAGGATGTAGGTGTACAGCGGTGCGCCGGTAACGATCCTGAACGTGCCTAGCGCCAGTCCGCCGCCTACGCCGAGGGCGACCGCGAGACGGAGCGGCAGGGCTCTGATGCTTCCGGCCGAAACCTCCGATACCTTGACCGCAACGGCGATGAGGGTGGGTTCGGCCATGGCCGCGGCGAATCCGATGCAGCCGGCAAACAGATAGACCCAGATATAGTTATACCAATGGACACGATCAGGATCGGGCTCGATACCGAGAAAATCCGGCGCGGTCAGCTGTTGAGCCATCAGATCGCCGATCGGAAACAGGGCCATTTTGAGTCCTACCAGAAATAGGGCAACGCCTAGCAGGACGTACAAAAAGCCCACGAGAATCCGGCCCGGGTGAGGCAAGGGTTTTCTGATGACCAGCAGTTGGAAGAGCACCAGCAAACCGATGATCGGGGATACGGCGCGCAGGGTCTCCAACAATATATTTCCGAATTCGTGCAGCCACTCGTTCATGCAAATATCCCGTATCCCATGACGAAGATCATGGACATCAAGGCGGCGAGGGCGAGCAGTCCGAAGCCATCGCTCACGGGATTACGCCCAGGAATGGAGGACGAGAGTCCAACGCCCAACGCAGTCACCAGGGGCACGGTGATGGTCGAGGTGGTCACGCCGCCGGAATCGTAGGCGATGCCGATGATTTCCGGCGGCGCGAAGATCGTCATGATGCCTACGCCAGCGTAGCCGCCGACGATCACATAAGGAAGCGGCCAGCCGCGGATGATGCGGATCGTGCTGACGATCAGCGCGAATCCCACCGCCGTGGCGACGGTAAGGCGAAGACCCAGTGCGTATGATTTGCGGGCCTCTACCGAAGCTGTAATCGCGCCGTCGTCGGCGGCGATGCGGGCTGCTTCGTCGGCGACGGCGATAAGTGCCGGTTCGGCTACGGTGGCGCCGAATCCCAGTGCGAAAGCGAATACCAGTATCCAAAATAGGCTGCCCTTGCGGACGAACGCATGGGCCATGCTTTCGCCCAGCGGAAACAGCCCCAGCTTCAAGCCCTGCATAAAAAAGGTCAGCCCCAAAACGACCAGCAGCATGCCTGCAACGAACCGTCCGGCCTCGGGAATCGGCTGCTGGATTACCAGGATTTGAAAAAACAGGATGACCACCACGATGGGCACCAGATCCAGTGCGCTGGCGAGTAACTGCCGAACGAAGCGGTTATGCAAAACCCGTTCGATGAAAGGAAATTTTGACCCCATAAGTACAATCGTGAATCTTGCTCGATATGGATTGGTAGATGTGCGACCGCGTTGATGGCAACTTGGCGAACGCGAGTGCCCTAAGTGCGCGAAAATCGCCTCTTCCAGGTCGTTCCGAACCGACGAGGTTGAGGGGGTTTTGCGCTAATAGTGCACCCGGGGTGGGATAGTCTAATCATCGGCCATTTTGGTCGTGCTGTGCAAGGTGGTTGTCACGCTAGTGGTACATTAAGCCGGTATCATGCTGAGTCCAGAGAACGATGATTGAAAGCGTGCGGGACTTGACCGACGATACGTTTTTCCGGTTCTCTAGGCGTTTCCCCATACGAGTTCGCCGAATCGCCACATCGGGAGAATATGTCCTATGGAATACCCGGTACACGGATTCTTCCTCAATCTTCTGATCATTCTCTTGAGCGCGCGCATGTTCGCCGAGCTGGCGGCGCTGGCGCGGGTGCCCCCGGTGGTCGGAGAACTCATGGCCGGAGTCGTTTTGGGGCCTACGGTGCTGGGCTGGATCGAACCGAGCCAGACCATCCGCATGCTGGCCGAGATCGGTATCATTTTGCTGTTGTTCGAAGCGGGGCTCGAAACCGACATCCGCCAGTTGGCGCGCGCCGGCTTCAAATCCTCGATCGTGGCGGTCAGCGGCTTCGCCTTGCCGTTCGCATTCGGCTTCTTGGTGAGCTATGAAGTCTTCGAACGCCCGTTGCTCGAATCCCTTTTCATCGGCGGAACCCTGACCGCCACCAGCATCGGCATCACGATACGGGTTTTGACCGACCTGCATCAGAGGCACTCTCACGAAGCTCAACTGGTGCTAGGGGCCGCAGTAATCGACGACATTCTGGGGGTGGTGCTGCTCGCGATTCTTTATGAGTTTTCCATCGGCGGCGGTATCAGTTATATGAACGCCGGCCGGGTGCTGCTGTTCATCGCCGTATTCTTCCTGCTGGCTCCGATTTTCGCCAAGCTCATATCGCTGGAGATCAGGCGCTTCGACGAGTTCAGCCAGACGCCGGGACTGATTCCCACGACCGTTGTGTCCTTGGTCCTTTTTTTCGCCTGGCTATCCCACGAGATCGGCGCGCCCGAACTTCTCGGGGGATTTGCGGCAGGACTCGCCCTTTCCCGGAGATTTTTCCTGCCGTTCGGTCTGGCCGTGCATGCCGGTACCGAATTCGCCGAGCGCATCGACAATCAGATGCGCCCCATCATTTATCTGTTCGTGCCGATTTTCTTCGTGATGGTCGGGCTATCGCTGAATCTCCGAACCATCGATTGGACGTCCCCCTTCATTTGGGTGTTTTCGCTATCCCTGATCGGTACCGCAATAGCGGGCAAGCTGTTCAGCGCGCTGTTCATCAGCGAACGCTGGGTGACTCGTTTTGCCGTCGGGCTGGCGATGATTCCGCGCGGCGAGGTAGGGCTCATCTTTGCCGAGCTGGGGCGGACATCGAACATCTTGAGCAACGAGATCTATGCCGCCTTGATCATCGTCATCGCCTTCACCACCATCTTCGCGCCGCTGCTGCTGAAAGGGTATTACCACGCCCTCGGGTCCCGGCTTGCAGCCGAACCGGTTCGCAGACAGTAAATCCCGAGCCTTGCCCGCCGATGGGCGGTTTCCGTCAGCCGAGAGGCCGCGAAGCAGGCCGGCCGCCTTCAGTGACAGTCAGGCCGGCATGAAGCGATAGCCATTTCAAAATATCTTCGCGCCGGACGAATCCGAGGAGCTGCCCGTTTTTCAGCACCGGCAGCTGATTCACGTCACGCTTGCCGAAAAGGTCCAGCGCGGCGGCTGCGTCCTGCTCGGGAGAAAGAGTCACCAATTCGTGTCTCGGCGTCATGATGTCGCCGACAGTCGTGGTCCTCCACGCGTCGCGCGGGCGCTTCGGCAGATCGCGAAGGCAGATCATTCCGATGAACTGGCCGCGCTCCTCGACCGGAAAAGCGCGTTGTCCGCTCGGCATCAGGTGTTCGTCCACCAATGCCTGAAGAGATAACTGCGGCGCCACCCGCTCGAACCGGGTGTGCATGATGCGCAGGACGGGCACGTCCTCGAGCCATTGGTGAACGAGCAACTGGCGGTAGCTCATGACGGCCGCATTGTTGAGGAACCAGCCGATCAAGGCGAGCCACAAGCCATTGATGAAACCGGCCCCGAATATCGGTACGCGCAATCCCAGGATCATGAGAAAGCCGGACCCCATCAACACCCAGGCAAACCCTTGCCCGACCGCCGAGGCGCGGCGCGTAGCGGTGAGCAAATCGCCGGTCGCGCCCCACAGCGCGGCACGAAGAATCCGCCCGCCGTCGAGCGGAAAGCCGGGAACCAGATTGAACAGGCCGAGAATGATGTTGATGGGGCCCAGCCACATGAGCAGGCTGACGGTAGGCCCCAAAGTCGCGAACGATTGCTGCGGGTTGTCGGGATCGATCTCCATGGGACCGATAACCATCTTGGCCAGTCCCAGAAAAACGAATCCGAGCACGAGGCTGGTGATCGGCCCCACGGCTGCCATGTACAACTCGGCGCGCCATGAGGGAGGTTCTTTCTCCATATGCGCCATCCCGCCGAACATGAACAAGGTAATGCGCGGAATCGGAATACCGTTGGCTCGGCCAACTATGGCATGGGAAAGTTCATGCAAAAGCACCGACCCGAAGAACAGCAAGGCCGCGGCGATTGCGGTTCCCCAAATCAGCAGCGGGCCCCAGTCCGGATGCCAAGCCGGAAACAAGCCGGCCCCGAGACTTAAGGTAATGAGCGAGAAGATGATCAGCAGGCTCCAGTCAACCAGGATTTCGATGCCTGCCACGCGCCCGAGGCGCAAAGCTGTTCGTGCTCCCATGGTAATGCTCCGTTCGGTTGGTCCGGCCGTCGATAAACTCTTTGACAGTTTCGGGCGGGATAAAGCATCGGAACGCGCAAATCTCACCCCGATCGACTAGTTGGTTCTTTCATCGGCATTTCGCTGCCGTCTTGTCCGCGGCGTTGGGCGTCCGAAAAGCCGACATGCTCGCGGGTGCTGGTCCCGCACGATATGACGAATTGCATGCCTTCTTCCACGGTCCAATCGGTGGGCGTCACCTGGGAAAAGGGCACGATTTCCATATAACCGGACGTCGGATTCGGAGCGGTGGGCATATAAACCACCGCCAGTTCCTCGCCGGTTTCGGTATCCCGGACGATGCGTGTCACAAAGGCCACGGCCCGCATTTTCTCGGTGGGATAATTGATCAGCACGACCCTTTGGATCTGCTCCGGTTGCGCTTGAAAGGCGAGTAGCAGCCGCTTGGTGGAGCCGTAGATGGCTTTCAGTACCGGGATTTTTTCCAGCAACAATTCAAACCCGATCAGAATCTGCCGACCGACCACCCGGCTCGTCAGCCAGCCCAGCATGAAGAGCAAGACGAGGGTGATCAGCAGGGCGAGCACCGAATCGATCCAGCCGTTGAGCATCAAATCCGCCAGCTTGGGAGAAAATGTATAAATGGCTCTATACAAGGCCGGTATCCAAGGTCGCCCGAAGGCGATCAGCTTTGCCAGGATGAAGTCGAAAACGAGCCAGGTGAGCAGTATCGGGGTAAGGACGACCAGCCCCGCGAGAATGTTTCTCTGCACGTGGTGGATGAAAGATCTTCGCCGTTTGCTCTCCATAGAAATTACCGACAAACGTTTTGCAAAGTCGTTGCGTGATTCAGGCTCGCCGAGATATCGCGAGGTTCAAAAATTCTGGCTACGGATCGGCGAAATCCGTCTTTCAAGACGGGGCTGCGGCAATCTGTCCATAAGAAAATCATTGAATTATTATGCTGTCGCTCCTGTCCTAGGCGTATCATAGTACCGGTCGGCAGGACTGCGCGATCATTCGGTTTCCAGGAGGAAGAGATCTATTTATTCCAGGCGCTCGCCGGTCGAGGTGAACAACCCCAAAAGATGCGGCTGAGCCGTCTGCGACCATAACGACAGATTCGAGGAGAGCTTATGCAAGATCCAGTCGATCGTTCGCGCCGCCGCTTCATTTTTCAAACCGGTGTCGGTTTATTAGCCGCAGCGAGCATGCCGGCATGGGTGCGTGCCATGGAGATGCACGGCATGCCCAAATTGACGCCCAATCGGGCGTCTCCCGCCTTCAAGCCCGATGTCGAGATCGAATTGGCTGCCCGCCAGGGCTCCATATCCATTCTGCCGGGACAGGCGACCCGGGTGCAGCACTATACCGCCAAGTTGCTGAGTGGCCCGAAGGATACGCTGACCGAGCTGCCCAGTTGCTATCTCGGACCGATCATCCGCTTGCAAAAGGGCCAGAAAGTCCGCATTCATTTCCGCAACGACCTGATGGAACCCACTATCACCCATTGGCACGGACTCCACGTCCCCGCGCTGATGGATGGCCATCCGATGTACATCATCGATCCGGGCGAGACCTTCGTGTATGAATTCGAAGTGATCAACCGGGCGAGCCTCAATATCTATCATCCACATCCGCACGAAATTACCGCGAAGCAGGTGTACTACGGTCTTGCCGGCGGCTTGATCATAAACGACGAAGAGGAGGCGAGACTCGAATTGCCTTCCGGCGAGTACGAGATACCCATCGTCCTTCAGGATCGCCGGTTCAATGCCCAAAACCAGTTGATTTACGGTCCGCACATGCACGATCGCATGATGGGATTCTACGGCGACCGCATCCTGGTCAACGGCCAGCCGAATGCCGAGTTCGAAGTGGCCAGCCGCGCCTACCGTCTCCGTTTCCTCAACGGCTCCAATGCCCGTATTTACAAACTCGGCTGGAGCGACGGCACGCCGGTGACCGTGATCGGCGTCGACGGCGGACTCCTGGAGTCCCCGGAAACTTTCCCTTACGTGATGCTGGCACCCGGGGAGCGCCTCGATGTCTGGGCGGATTTCAGCGGCCGGCCCAAGGGCACTGAGTTGACGATGCGCAGCCTGCCGTTCTCCGGCGTGCTGCCGATGATGGCCGAGCACATGGGGGGGCGCGGCGGAAGGGGAGGCATGGGCGGCATGATGGGAGGAATGGGCATGATGGGCGCCATGGCCTTGCCCGTCGGCAGCGATTATCCCCTGTTCAAGATCCGCGTCACCCGCGAGACCGGCGAGAGCCCGAAGCTGCCGAGCCGGCTGTCGAAGATCGACCGCTATACGCTGGACGATGTCGCCAACCCCAGCAAGCCCGTGCCGATCGCCATTTCTGAGTCTCCGATGGCGATGCTGCTCAACGGCCGCTCCTATGCCTTCGACGATATTCAGCCGTTCGAGCGGATTCCGCTCGATACCGTGCAGCTCATGGAAATTTTCCATACTAGCGGCGGCGGACACGGCATGGGCGGTATGGGCCACGGTATGCGAGGCCGCATGATGGGAATGATGGGCGGCCACGGAAGCGAGGCCCAGGAAGAAGGGCAGGGCATGGGCGGTATGGGCATGAGGGGTGGCATGGGGATGATGTTTTCCATGGCGCACCCCATCCACCTGCACGGCGACCAATTCCAGATCATCAGCCGCACCGTAGCCGTCGAGAGAGCGGACAGCTATGCGACGGTAAAAGACGGTTTGGTCAGTAGCGGCTGGAAGGATACCGTGTTGGTCATGCCTGGCGAGACCGTGCGCATGATCAAGCCGTTCCACCACTACAAGGGCGTGTTCATGTATCACTGCCATAACCTCGAACACGAGGACATGGGCATGATGCGGGATTTCTTGATCGAGTAGCCGCCGGGATTTGTCTGTCAACAATATCCCGCCACACCGGAAAACGATGGCGTTGTAGCGTTGTAGGGTGGGTTAGGCGCGCATCACGCCGAGTCCGCAAAGTTCCCTCTGTGTTTCTGCGCGCCGTAACCCACCAGGCAAGGCCGCGGAACCGGTGGGCTTCGCTTCGTTCTACCCACCATCGATGGGTTTCGCTTCGCTCTACCCATCCTACGCCTACGCCGGAAACATGAGGCGTAATCGTGTTTTCCGTCCAACTCGAGGCCGGCATCCTTCGCCGACGCCTGTCCCTCTAATCGGCTCTCAGCCGCTTTCCATCGACTTCGATCAGGCGGTCCAAGCGAATCTCCAACCCGCTCTTCAACTTCAGGAATTCCTCCTTGTCCCTGGCGTAAATATCCTCGACTCGGTCCTCGACGGTAACGGGATCGCCGGACGCGTCCCGATAAGTGATCGGGCACGTACGGCGTCTCACCGCGAGCGTTTCCAGTTCGTCGTGGAAATCACAGCTGATGGGTTGGTAATGATCCGTCACCGGAATGGCTCAGTGATGGGTATAGTCATGGAAGGATTTCTGAAAAAGCGGCGTCAGGGTTTCCCACAAGACTTCGCTTCCTTGCGCGATGAAATACGAGTCGCCGGGTGTCAGATAAGTGATTGTTCCCGCTGAATCTGTGATTTTGAGCACCCCGTGAATGACTTGCATGTGCTCGTCGAACGGAAAGACGATCCGGATCCTGGCTTGTCCGATCTGCTCGAAAACCCCGTGCACGGTAGTGTCGTCCGGAGGAGGCGGCGCGTCGAACCGCATCTTGATGGTCGGATTGCCCTTCAACACCGTTCCGCCTAGCGCCGGTATCTGGGAAGTGACATCCACGAAATCGGAATCGTCGACGATCCGTCCCATCTTGTAGATCATTACGCCGGTATTCGAGGTGTTGGAGCCTTGAACGCCCTCAGTCATGTCTGTGGTGCCGGCCCAACCATGACCACTATAAAGGATCAAAGCGGAAGCCATGGAAATCGCAATGCGCGAGATGGATTTTTGAGACTTCATCGATACCCTCCCTGAGTTTCCTTCGATTGCTGTTGAGCAAGAACTAGCGGTTCCTTCGAAGAAAGGAACGCGACGGAAGGGTATATATCCCAAAAGGGCTTGTCAGGCAAGCGGACGTCCGGGCCGCCTGAGCCGGCTGTATGACCGATCGTTGACTCGGCCGATTGGCGGATATGCCGGTTACTTCTCGCTGTGGTCGACGTAGATCAGACGATCGGTCGCAAATCCGAGCGCTTTGGCTTTCGTGACCAGGTGGTGTAGTACAGAGGATTCCAGTGTCTTCTCTCTCGCCAATATCCACAAATACGATCGGGTGGGGCCGGAAACGAGGGCATAGGAGTAGTTCTCCTTGTCCAGATCGATAATGTTATAGCCGCCGTAAAAGGGCCCGAAAAACGAAACCTTCAGCCGGCCGATGTCCGGACTTTCCACGAAATAGGCTTTGCCTGTCGCTTCCCGCCATTCCTGCTTTCGGGAGTCGAAGCCCCGGTTGACCACCTTTATGCCGCCGTCCTCCCGTAGGCCATAAGTCGCGGTGACGCGGGTCAGGCCCCGTTCGAACGAGTGGTCGAGGCGCGCGATTTCGTACCAGGCGCCGAGATACCGGCTCAGTTCAAAGCCATGAACGGGCGAAACGCCTTTGGGGATACCGGCGCATCCTGCGAGAAATAGGGTGGACAGGAGTGCCAGCAGTTTCATTGACCGTGATTCAGCCGAATGGCCTTATAGAAGAACCACCCGGAAAACCCGGCAAACGCTATGACGGCGGCCAGGGACGCCCAGACGGGCAGGGTGAAAGGACCAAGGCTGGCCGGCCATCCGGCGACAAGCGATACGGCGAGGATGCCGGCCATAACGGCGAAGACTCCTCCGCCGAGGAGCAGCATTCCGCTGATACCCGATTCAGCGAGGTCCAACGTGAAATCCGCTTCATCCTCCTCTCGCTGTTGGCCGGTTGACTCGACCTGTTTGAGTTTGAGCGCTTTCTTGCGCACTTTATCCCGTTCCCGGGCCTTGGCGCTCTGCTGTTTCTTGTAAAGCTCTATGCCCTTGGCGATGCCTTGCGCGATCAGCTTGGTTTGTTCCTTGGTCTGTCCCGGCTTCTGGATGCTTTTGGCGACCTTGAGCGCTTCTTCCTGGATGTTTTCGTTGACTTGAGTCTGAATCGACGGTCGAGAATCGGTCTTGGACATGGTGTTTCAGAAGAATGAATTTAATTTCCTCACGTTAGTCCAGGAATGGGGCGTTTGACAATTGCTTTCATAAAGCGAGCCGGATTCAAACGGGTTGCCTCGGCCATCCCAGAGGTCTATTTATTCAAGGTATCGATCTCCTGGAGCTTATTACTCGTGATTTCAAAACCCGCAATCGACGCCGAACGGATTCGAAAGGCCGTGCAATCGGGCAAGGCAGCCGATGCCGAAAGCGGCGGTTTGCGCCATGTCCGATTCGTTCACGATTTCGAGGATATTGCGCGCGGCACCGTCATCTTCGACGAAGGAACCGTTTACGGCTATCCGGCCATCGGGCGGTTGCTCGCGCTGCGAACCGGGCTCGCCAAGCAGCTTTCCGGTCCTTTCTGGATGGAGGAGAAAATCGACGGTTTCAATATCCGTGTGACCCGAATCCAGAATAGCCTCATCGCTCTGACCCGCGGCGGTTACGTTTGCCCCTTTACCACCGATCGCTTGCCCGATCTGCTGGACACAGCGATTTTCGATGATCAGCCGGATTTGGTGCTGTGCGCCGAGGTCGCGGGGCCGGACAATCCCTATATAGAGAGCGCGCCGCCGTTCATTTCGGAAGACGTGAGGCTGTTCGTGTTCGACCTGATGCGGCGGAACAACCCCCGCTTTCTGCCCCAGGACGAGAAAATGGAGCTGATCCGCCGGCATGTCTTGCCGTCGGTCGAGATCTTCGGACGCTTCGAAACCGGCGATTTAAAACCCATTTCGGACATCCTGAAGCGGCTCGACGAGGAAGGCCGCGAAGGCGCCGTGTTCAAGGAGGATTCGCCCCGCCAGCGGCGCACCAAGCATGTCACCGGCAGCGCCAATCTTTCGGACATCCGAACCAGCGTCTACAGCCTTCTGGATTTGTCGCCGGAATATTTCACCAGCCGAATTCTGAGACTGGCATTCTTTGTCGACGAGCAGGAGCTGGAAGGATTCGACGATTTGAACCGGCGCGCCGGGGCGGCATTCCTGGACGGTTTGCAGGAAGCCATCCGGCAGCACCGCAGCGAAGGCCGGGTTTCCCACCGCTTCCGCTGCCGTTTCCGCGATCCGGAAAACGCCCGCCGCTTGATCAAATATCTGAAACGGGCCTCGGGCCACGTTCAGGTCGTCCAGCGGGAGTTGAAGCCGGAGGGTGGATTCTGGCTGCTGGAGTTCGACCGGATCTACCCGTCGCTGAACGGTCTATTGAGCGACTGGCTGGCCGGGAAAGTGGTGTTCGATTAGCGTTTCCAGAACGCTGCGGAGGTTTTCCGGCATCAGGATTTTTACGCCGACCTTGTCGGCCCATTTCCGAAGTCCCTCGTCGGCGGATATCAGGACGCCGTCCAATTCGTACGCCAGCAGCAGCACGTCCATGTCTTCGCGGCTGTCGATGATGCCCTGCCGCAGCGCTTCCCGGTAACGCTCCCTGAGCCGGTTGATGACCCGTCCCGCGTCCTGGATTTCGCCGGTTTCCCGGGCGGCCTTGGCGTATTCCTCGGCGATGTGCTGGCCGCGGTCGATGCGCTTGCGCACTTCTTCGATGAGTTCGTAAACGATCTGGGCGGGAATCTGCAAGTTGAACTTGCGCGGCGAGCGGATGCGTACGCTGGCCTCGAAAGCCGGCGGCAGTTCGCCCATGTTTTTCATGAGGCGGAGCTCGTCGTACACCGAGCGCGGCATGAAACATTCGACGGACGTCTGGCGGACCAGTTCGAGAAAGCCGAGTATGGCGCTCGGCGAATCGACGCCGAATTGGGTGTAGATGTCGGGATTGGTGAAAACGCTGGTATCGAGGACGAAGCGCTCGGTCATGGCGGCTCCTGCGCGGGTTTTGGAAGGTTATAGCCAACCGGGTCGCGAACCGTCAACCGTTACTGCATGCGATTCGTGACCGGCGAGCAATGCTTTTCATTACCCTTGGAATCACCCCGGCCGCACACGTTGCAAACCTGGCATAAGGGGAATATGTTGAATCCGGCGGCCTAAGCCTGAGGAGAATGCCCCGAGTGCGGACGTATCCGCTTATTCACTGAGAGGAGTTGCATGAATCTGGAAAAAGTCGTCTTTGGTTTCTTCATCGTTCTCGCCGCCACGCTCAACTTTGGCTTCTTCGTCGGCGAAATCGACAAGCCTCATCTTCATCATGTCTCCGAGTTGTTCGCCGCCATCGTGGTGAATCTGATCGCCACCGTGCTCAAGTTCGGCGATCGCACGCAGATCGGCGCGATTCATCTGGCCACCAGCCTGGTGGCCGACCTTCAGTTGATCGCCGCGGCCGTGGACTGGGGCTATGCGGTTTATATGTCGGCCGAGGGGCTGACGCCCGGAGCCATGGCCAGCGTGGTTTCGCTTGCCGGCGGTGCGATGCTCGCCAATCTCATTTCGGTGACGATGCTGATCGCCGAGACGGTAATGCTGCGCCGATGAATACAAGCCCGATAAACACCGCCTTTTTTGTCGCGCTCCGCCACATGCGGGCGCCGCTGATCTTTTTGATCGCGATCTTCGCGATCTCGGTCGGCGGGCTGGTGCTGATTCCCGGTGTCGATGCGCAAGGAAATCCCTGGCGGATGGATTTCTTCCATGCGCTTTATTTCATCAGTTACACGGCAACGACCATAGGCTTCGGCGAAATTCCCTACACCTTCACCGATGCCCAGCGACTGTGGGTCATTTTCTGCATTTTCCTGTCCGTGATCGGCTGGGCCTACGTCATCAGCAAGCTGTTTGCCGTGATTCAGGACCGCGGTTTCAAACAGGCGCTGACCGGACAACGCTTCGCCCGTTCGGTAAGAAGGCTGGGAGAACCTTTCTATCTGATTTGCGGTTACGGTGAAACCGGCCAGTTGCTGGCCCGTTCGCTGGATTATCTGAACATCCCGTTCGTGGTGATCGACATCGATCCCGAGCGTATCGACGAACTCGATTTGCAGGATTATCTATTCGATGCGCCAGGCCTGGCCGGAGATGCCCGGCTGCCGAACAATTTGATCATGGCCGGCTTGACCCACCCGAACTGCGTGGGCGTCATCGCCCTCACCAACGACGACTCCGCCAATCTCGCCGTCGCCATCGCGGTACGGCTGTTGAATCCGGAGATTCCCGCATTGTGCCGGGCGACGACGGTCGACGTGGCCGCCAATATGGCATCCTTCGGTACTCGGCACATCATCGATCCGTTCGAGAAATTCGCGGAATATCTCGCGCTGGCGATACGGTCTCCCGGCTCCTACCGACTGCTCGAATGGCTGACAGGGCTGCCGGGCACGGAACTGGCCGCCGAGCGGGTGCCGCCCCGCGGGAATTGGCTGGTGTGCGGCTACGGGCGATTCGGGCAGGCGATCGTTCGTCATATCACGCACGAACAGTTGGACGTAACCCTGATCGACCCGAAGCCGCCCAGCCGCGAAACGGCTCTGCCCTGGGTTCTCGGCGTGGGCACCCGCGCCGAGACGCTGTGCGAGGCCGGGGTGAACGGAGCGGTGGGCATCGTCGCCGGTACCGACGACGACATCAACAACTTGTCGATTGTGGTCACGGCGCGCGAGCTCAACCCCAATCTATTCGTGGTGCTCAGGCAAAACTTGCAGGCAAACCGCGAATTGTTCACGGCTTTCGATTCCGATTTCACGGTGGTTCCGAGCGAAATCATCGCGCACGAATGCCTGGCGATCCTGACGACGCCGCTGCTGTCGCGCTTTCTCGCGATCGTGAAGCGCAAGGACGATGCCTGGGCCGACGATGTCATCGCCCGGATTTCCGCCGTCACCGGGACGCTCGTTCCCGCCGTCTGGAGCGTGACCCTCGATTCTCGGCTGGCCCCGGCCATTGCCGAGACGATCCATCGCTCGACCATCACTTTGGATAGCGTGATGCGCGATCCCGTCGACCGGAATCGGCAGCTGCCCTGTATCCCGTTGATGGTGGTGCGGAGCGCCGAGGACATCGAGATTCCTGCGCCGGAGCTCATGCTGCGCGAGGGCGACAGCATCCTGTTTGCCGGGATGTCGTCGGCCATTCCGGACCAGCAGTCGATACTCCGCAATCTCAATGTCCTGAATTATGTTTTGTTCGGCACGGAGGTAGCCAGCAGCTGGCTTTGGCGAAAGCTGACCGGCGCCGAGGCGGGACTCTAAGGGTACAGTCCATCTTGGCCGCCGTGGTGGACGGACCGTTTGCCGCTATGACAGACTTTTTCGATTGACGACCCTGCGAGAAGACATACCGATGACCATTCACCCTGACGCACTGCGGCAATCCATCGATGAATTTTGGGACCGAGAGATCCTGCCGACGCTCATCGATTACATCAAGATCCCCAATCTGTCGGTTGCGTTCGATCCTGACTGGCAGGCGAACGGCCACATGGAACGGGTGCGCCGGCTGGCGGTGGACTGGCTGAACGCGCATCCTGTTCCGGGCTGGACCCTGCACGATCTCAGCATTCCCGGCCGGACGCCGCTGCTGCTCCTGGAGATTCCGGGCAATCTGGACAAAACCGTGCTGATCTACGGCCATCTGGACAAGCAGCCGGAAATGGAAGGCTGGCACGACGGTTTCGGGCCGTGGACGCCGGTACTCAAGGACGACAAGCTCTACGGGCGGGGCGGCGCGGACGACGGTTATGCGCTGTTTGCCGCGGTTGCCGCCTTGAAAGCGCTGGAAGGGCGAAAGCGCCCTCGCATCGCGATTCTGATCGAGTTCTCGGAAGAAAGCGGATCGCCCGATTTGCCGCCTTATCTCGAGCGTTATGCCCATCTGATCGGCAAGCCGGAGCTGGTGATCGCGCTCGATTCCGGGGCCGGCGACTACGAGCGGCTTTGGTCGACCACCTCGCTGCGCGGCCTGGTGAGCTGTATCGTCGACGTGAAGGTGCTGACGGAATCCGCCCATTCGGGCATCGCCAGCGGCATCGTCCCTTCGTCCATGCGGATCATGCGCCAGTTGCTGGACCGCCTGGAAGACGCGGCGACCGGCGACATTCGCCTGCCGGAACTCAAGGCGGAGATTCCGGTTCAACGGCGGGAACAGGCGAAAGCGGCGGCGGCGATACTGGGCGGCGGCCTGCTCGAAAGTTTCAGCGCGGTGCCGACGCTCCGTCCGGTGAGCGACGATCCGGCCGAACTGCTGCTCAACAGTACCTGGCGTCCGACGCTTTCGGTAGTCGGGCAGGGCGGCATGCCGCCGCTGCAATCGGCCGGCAACGTGCTGCGCGCGCACACCGCTTTCAAGCTGTCCTTCCGCCTGCCGCCGACGGTGGACAGCTTGAAGGCCCAGGACGTCATCCGGCGCGTGCTGACCGCCGAGCCGCCTTACGGCGCCGAGATTTCCGTCGAATTCGAGCAGGCCGGAACCGGCTGGGACGCCCCGGCCCTGGCGCCATGGCTGGAGCGGGCCACGAGCGAGGCCTCGCAAACCTTCTACGGCCACGATGCGGCTTATCTGGGGCTGGGCGGCAGCATTCCCTTCATGGGCATGCTCGGCGAGCAATTCCCGGACGCGCAATTCCTGATCACCGGCGTTCTGGGCCCCAAGAGCAACGCCCACGGGCCGAACGAGTTTTTGCATATTCCGTACGCGAAGAAGCTGACGGCGTGTGTGGCATATATTCTGGCGAGATACTCGGAGTTGGCGGGTTGAATATCCAGCCGCCCAAATGTGTAGTCTGGCTTGAGCAACGAAACCCGGCAATTTCGCGGGGTTGCCGGGATTCCCTCTTCATTCCGGGGTGCTTTTGGGACACGTGGGAGTCGTAGGTCGGCAATCCCTTGCCGATGAAGCCGTCGGGAAAGGATTCCCGACCTACTTGGTGGCCCGGTTTTGTAGGTCGGCAATCCCTTGCCGACAGACCCGCTGGGGGCCCTCCAATAAGCAGAAGAATGCTCTCGCCGTCCCCGGAGCGGGGCCGACCGGCCGAGATCTTCAGCCGATAACCGACTCCGGATTCCGTCAGAAGCGACTTCGAATCGGTGGGTTACGCTTCGCTAACCCACCCTACGATTGGAGCCGTTTCCATTCGGACGTAAGGATCGATTGCAAATGGCCTAGTGTGGGAGCGGGCTTTAGCCTGCGATAAATCGCTCGATCGCGGGCTAAAGCCCGCTCCCACAGCTACCTCCGTCGGAAACCAACTCTTACGCGCGAATCGAACTCCGACAGTTTGATTGATGCGTCAGCCGCCATCAGTAGAGCGCAGTCGGCCGGCCGACACCGGCAGCCGATAACCGACTCCGGATTCCGTCAGAAGATGTTCTGGCTTGGCGAGATCGACCTTTAGCTGACCGGTCGCGAATTGTCCGGCCCCGATGCCGCCGCAGTCGAGGCCATCGCCCGGCAGGCCGTGAAAGACGGCACCGTACCGCTGCACCCGGAACCCGGCAGCTATCCCGTCCGCGATCCCCTCCGGAACCGCCGGGAATTCGCCGTCCTCCTCGGTTATTGGTGGCAACCGCCTCCGGAGCTGGAGCGGTATTACCCGACCCTCGAAGAGGACGGCGCCGCCTCGGCGATCGCCGACGACGGCACCGAAATATGGATTTACTCTTCGCCGAAACGGCTCGGCGTTGGAGAAGGGCTACTGCTCCGGACCGGATAGTGAAGAGCAGGGCGCCGGCGATCATTCGCTCCTTGCCGAGTTGATGCGGCAAAGCCACGAGCCCACGGGAAAACGGCCCGATAATCGAAGGCTGGGGTCGCCGACCGATCAATTGGGCCGGATTCCGCGAAGGCCCCGGCTTGGTTACGGAGATAGCGATGTACCGAATGCGATTTCCGCGATCGTTTACCGCATGCGATCAGGCGCCCATCGTCTCGTCCATTTGCGCCAATGGACGTGCCGCCTCCCGCAGGGCATCGAACGCGTCGTCCAGAGGCACCGCCTTGTAAGAGGCCAATCGGCCGACGGCGCGCAAGGGCACGAGCACGTCCTTGGTTTCATCTTCACAATTAATCCATAGCGCCTCGAAATTGAGAGCAGGCACACGGAACATTCTCAGTTCACATTCCTCGCCGATCTGTTTAACCGTTGCCAGCGCTTCCGCCATGCCACGCGCGAAGGGTTCCAGATGGTTCTTCGATGCGGACATCTGCAGCAGGCGTGGTTGTTCCTCTTCGCTGACATCGAAGAAAGCCTGTGGCGTGTCGCCGGATATTTCATAGACACGAATACCGATCGCGTGGGGTGCCGGAGCTCGATCGGCGACCAATGAATCCAAGCCGACCGAATAGATGCGATGTGCCATTCCAAGGGAGGCACGTCCTTCCTGCAAGGCATCGCGCATGTCCCCGGTGAACGTCATATCTTGCTTCAAGCTCAACAGCGGTCGAGCTTCCCATATCCGGCGAAGAATTGGTTCTTTGGGAATCAATAATTTAATCGGCATCTTGAAGTAACTCTTGGTGAAGTAGGTGTGCGTCCAAGTTCCGCTGCCTTGGTAGTTACTGGCGAACTCCGAGACGGCAAGATGGCTATTGCCGTAGATCGGGTCATCAATATCGAAGTATTCGACACCGCCAACAAGGCTATAGCCGCAGATCACCATGAAGTGGCCACCACCCCCGTTCCAGCCAACCCGCGCGCCGACGGGTCGTCCGGCATCGATTTCATCGCGTATCTGCTGAAAGCTGGCCTGTCCCATCATACTGACAAAATTATCGGTACGCGTCAGCGCCCGATCGAGATACCACGGAACGTTACACGCCGGTGGGACCGTGCTGTTGCAGCAATCGCTTCGTCCCAACTCGCTGCTCGCGACGCGGCACTGCGTCCATGTGCTCGTGAGCCAATAAAAGTGAGACACGCTTGTTGCCGTCGCGGCCCAACACCAGTTGGATTCGGTCTGCGCCTGCATCTCAAAGGCCAATTGCTTTGATGCGAAGAGCTTTCCCAGAATGCTCACCTCCCGTAACAGAGAGCTGTACGGGCGACTTGTAGCCAGTGTGAAGGATGCATTCATACCTCATTTCCTCCTAATCAATGGTGGGCAAGGTCCCCAGCTGAGGCACGTGCCATGATGGCCCGGGCCAAAGCCGGGGATGCTTAACGCTAACTCGGACGTTCGCCGAGTCCGCCGGGCAGGGCTACCCAGCTAGGGGCTCTATCTCTTGCGAAACAAGCTTTCCCGGTCGGTCGGCGGTTAAAAGAAGCACATTGCTCCGATACGAGAGCGGATTCACGAAACCTGCCGGTTACGATGCGCTTCGGGCGTGTCTGTTCAATACCCGCTCTATCGTTCGGGGAGGCTTGATGGCCACACCGGGATATTCCGTCAAGTCAACGCCGAACACGTTCACGCTCGGGTCGGAGGAAAATTCCAGGGATGTAGCCGGTTCGTCCGATACCGTGTTATCCAGGATCGCATCGAGATTGTTATTGGCGTCTTGATACGACACTGCTTGTGCCTTGTCCAGAAACGCCACGAACTGCTTGTAGTCATCGGAGGTCGTGTCCAATATCGATGCCTTCAAGCCGGTGACGTAGTACTCGTACTTGAAGTCGAAGGTCAATTTTTCCACCGTTGCACAGCTGGACGTGAAGGCATGCTGGGATGAGTCGACCGAGATGTAGTAGTACTTGATCTTGGGGAAGTAGACGGTGGTCTGGTCCGAAGCATCTACGGGAACCGCTTCGTGACATTGACCGAGCAAGGCGGTCGCATAATGCCTGGACTTGTCGTCCCAACTCGCCCGCAGGGATTGTCCGACTCCTTGCACAAACTTCACGACATCGCTCACGATGCTCTCGGGAGCCGCGGCCGCGTCGAATAGAAGCTTGATCAGCGAGGTGCTGAACTCGGTGATGACCTGAGTTACAGAATAGGTCTCCGTTGTGACCCTGTAATTCGTGAGTCCGCCGGCCTGAGTCAGCAGAAATTGCATATAGTGGGTCACGGCGGCGTCCCACTGCGTTTTCGGCACGCTGTCTCCCGGCAGAACCTTGCCGGGGTTCTTCTGTAGATAGCCGAAAACCTTGATTCGCAGGGTCGCGAAGAAGTTGGAAACTTTGTCGCAGACCTCCCGTCCGGTTTTGTATTCCGGGTTGCTGGTAACGAAAGAGCTGGACATGTTTACGAACGAGATCAACCCATCGGAGTCCTGGAAGGCCGATTGGTCCGTGGCGAGGACTGCGTCTAAAGCCGCGTGGGGGCCGGCGGCGATGATTTGATCCAGTTCAGCCAAGGACATGGTCGATACGGCACTCAGCTTCAACGCGCCGCCATGGGTGCTTTCACCTGCTTCCACGACCTCTACCCACGTTTCTTCCACCTGGAATAGCAGCCTGTCACTTTTACCTTTTCCGTGCGTTCCACTCGGGTATATTTCTACATAATTGTTCTTGCCCGCCAATTTTCTGGCGTCTATTCCTTTCTTCCTCAAAAGAGAAAGCCACTGCGACATGTAATCGGGTTGTCTCTTGGTATCAAGGCAAAGCTGCGCAATTTCGCGCAACACCTCCTTTGCCTTCCCTTCGTCTTGAAGAGACCTGTCAATCTGTTTTTCGATCTTCGCCACATCCGTCCGATTCTCATAGGTACACATATCAACCTCCGAAATGTTGCGGCGCTTGGTCCATAAATTAAGCTCCCTCGAAGCGCCCTTTAGCGGCGGAGCCTAATGCGTTAGCCTGGAGGTGCTGAACTTCCGCCGGAGAGGAAATGTCCAGCGCATCTTCAGAACGCGCTGACAAACTAACTCGGCCGCAACGAGATATCGGTACGCTGGCGTACCCAATGCAAAAAAAATCGGAATCGAACGGATGATTTTGACGCTGCAAGCATGCTGTTAGTCCTGTCTGCACGGTTAAACAGGACTGGCGTACCCGCGCTACCGCAGCAACCGGCCGTTCCCCTTCCGCGGTGCCCGGGCCACGCCCCTAATGGGCGCCGATTGTTCCGGCGTTCCCGACTCCTTAATGACGGATGGCGTTTCCAACCCGTCGCGATTTTGCTTCCTGGTTGACGGCCCAATAGCATTCACAAACGGCCGCTTCCAAGCCCGACCGGTCCAAAACCGTGATTCGGCCCCGGTAGCAAACAATCAGTCCCATTTCCTGCAAATGGCCCGCAGCGACGGTGACGGTCGCCCGGCGGCCGCCCAGCATGTTGGCAATGCCGTCCTGCGTCACGGCTATCTCGTTAGACGAGAGTCGGTCGAGGCGCAGGAGCAACCAGCGGCATAGGCGTTGCTCCATGGAATGGAAACGATTGCACACGGCGGCTTGTGCAACCTGAGCAAGAAAGGCTTGGCTATAGCGCAACAGCACGCGCTGGAGTAGGTCGCCGCGGCAATATTCGGCATGCAGCGAGGCAAGCTTGATTCGGAATGCGTCCCCGGCGAGTGTGCAAACTTCCTGGCCTGGCGCCGTCCCCCCCAGGAAGGTGTTTAAACCCACGACGCCATCGTTGCCTATGACGCCGATTTCTACGGTCGAACCGCTGGCCAGGGTATAAATAATTGAGACAAGAGCGGTTGTTGGAAAATACAGATAGGCTTGCGTGCAAAGCGGGGTTTTCGGCGAAATTCGGGTAATCTCCAGATGGGGCGTCAGACGCTCGATCTCCCCAGGGGATAGTTGGGTAAGTAAACGATTACCGGCGACACAGGAAGACTTACGAACCTGTGAAGCTACACCCGCTCTCAATTTTGAAAGCTCCTTGGCATAAGTGGACATGTCCCTCATGTAAAGTAGCCTCGATCCGTGGCTCGGTCGGTACGCTGGAGTACCGTAAGTGTCCATTGCAGAACGGGGAGTCTCAACAACGTGATATCGGCGGCGAAGCCGCGAGACAGCTAAGCCTTATCGTCGCGTCTAATTCCACATCGCGCCCGTCGACACAATAAGCTCGTCCTCATCTTCAGGTGCGACGGAGTATGGCGAGACCGCCAAGGGGGTGAGCCGTTTCGCCACGAGCTCACGCCGCGTCCGGGAAGGTGCGGGGCATCGAAGCACCGGAAGGTCTCTCGTGCTGGATGTGCTTGATGCCGGAGCCGGTGGGCGTCAGTCTTGGAGAGTGTTGCGACCTGATCAGGCCCTGTCCCCGTCCGGGCCATTTGCGCAATCGTTTTGGGCTTCCGACGCCGCCTTGGTGAACTCGGGCTCGATTTCCGACATCCTCGGCGGGGATTCCTAAGTTGAAAAGGAGGTCAGGAAGATGGATGAGACAGGGATCGTTACCCTTTTTCCTTTCGGCGGTCGCGGCGGATTTACATAGGAACTGCACGATTTCGCGCTGAGGGGAATAAATTTCTTTGCGGTGTTCAAGATTCTACGGCCCGTGGCGATCGGCCGGGTCAATCGGGAGTTTGCGAAGTGCCCCGAATCCTACCGTCCGTGCTTTCTCACCGCGAAGTTGCGCTGGTTTCCAAACTCCCGTTTGGGAACCCAGTTCGAGAAGCTCCTGCTTCGCGATTCGCATGCGGTTTTGAGAAGCTTGAGTTTCACGGATAAGACTCCGAAGCGGGAGCTTGGGAGCCAGCGGAAAGAGTGTTCTTTCGGGTCGAATCATCGGTTCACGCGGACGGCCATGTCGAGCGCTCGAATCGCCTCCGCGATTCGATCCAGAAATGCCTCCGGCAAAGCCGAGAGCCGTGGCGCCTGCTCCTGCATCGAGGGCCGCGCGAGGCCGTAGAGCAGGATGCCCCGGATCGGCACGCTACGCCGTTTGAGCTCGGCCAAGAAATCCAGATACGCGTCCAGTTCCGCTTCGGAAGGTGGCTCGCCGTCGAATGCGAATAGGCAGGTTTGAATCCAGGTGGGACAAAGCCGTGCGCTGATCTCCAGATTGCGGAGCACGGTCTCCGGGGCGAGGTTGACCTGGTTGATCCGAAGCATGCCCTCGGCCGTTGCGCTGTCGACTTTGAACCAGACTTCGCCCCCGAATTCGCCCCAGCGTTTCAGCCCTTTCTGCACGACGGGTCTGTGCATCAGGCTGCCGTTGCTGATCAGCACGAGCTTGATCTTGCCGAGCAGGCCGAACTCGCCGCAAACCGCGCCGATCCACTCGACGATCCGGTCGAAGGTCTTGCAGCTGGTCGGTTCGCCGTTTCCCGAGATGGCGATGTCCTTGATGGCTCGCTGTTCGTTCGGTATCTGAAACCGTTCATAGAAATCGCTCAGCAAGACATCGTTCAAGAGTCCGAGCAGCTCTTCTCGCAGACAGTCTTCATCGATGCCGGGGGCGCCGCCGCGGGCGAGATTCGGCACCTGACAGTAGACGCAACGCCAGTTGCAGGCATTGTTGGGATTGAGATTGATGCCTATGGATAACCCGCCGGAGCGCCGGGAAATGACCGGGTAAACATAGGTGAGGCCGGCGCTGTCGCGGCTGTGGTTCGTAACGGTGAGTTGACGCATGAATTGACGGGAGGGTTTGCTCATTAGTCAGGCGTGATGTTTACAAGTTTCTTGAAATACTACCTTCCCCGCAATCGATTTTGCCCGAGCCCAAGGCCTCAGTACACCGTTTTGCCGCTGTAGCCCAGTTCCGGCTCGGTGTTGAACTCAGACTCGATTTTCGACATCCTTGACGGGTTCATTAGTTGACAGGGAAGTGCAACATATGGATACAACAGGGACTGTTTCCGTTTTTCCGTTCGGCGGACGCTGCGGGTTTACCCAGGAACTGCACGATCTCGCGGTGAAAGGGATAAACTGCTTTACAGTATTCAAGATTCTACGAGCGGTGACGATAGGGCGGGTCAATCTGGAATTTACGCAATGTCCCGAGCCCTACCGTCCGAGCTTCCTTACCGCGAAGAGGCTTCGCGAGTTCGCCCTTAACCCCGAAAACGGGATGTCGGAGAGCTTCATAGAGGAGGCGTTGGCAAAAGGCGACGAGTGCTACGGCATCTGTGACGGCAATCAGCTCGCCTCTTACGGCTGGTATTCGTTTCGCCCGACGCGCATCGATCCTCCGGATCTGCTGCTGCGCTTCAACCGCGACTACGTCTATATGTACAAGGGATTCACGCATGCTCGCTATCGCGGGCAGCGGCTCCACGCGATCGGGATGACGCTGGCTCTGCAACACTATCTCGGTAAGGGATACAGGGGACTGATCTCCTACGTCGAGTCGAACAATTTCGACTCGCTCACGTCGGTCTCGCGGATGGGATATGAGGAGTTCGGCTCGATCTATCTGATGAGGGTTTTTGGCCGCTACCTCACGCATGTGAGCCGCGGCTGCGAAAGCTTTGGCTTCGCCCTCGAGGAACTGTCGGCGGAATCCGCCGGATTGTAGCGGCATCCGGCCCAACCCATTCTCTCCCGGGGAGCCGATCTACAGCGCAGGCCATAGAGGTCAAAAGGAATCAGACACGACCATTTTGCTTCCTCGGGCTGCCCATCCTTTTCGGAACGTAGCATGAAATATCCTATTCGATCCCCTACTGGATTCTTTTCATGATTCTCACTGCATGCCGAGTTTCCGAAATGCAAGCGGCAGGTCCAGAAGTGACCGAATGTGTACGGTGGCGCCTTGCAGTTGCTCCAACGTATGCGAGGTAAGAACCGCAATTACCCGCATGCCGGCTTTCAAACCGGACGCTACTCCGGCCGGGGCATCCTCGAGTACGATACAGCCCTTTGGCGGGACAGGCTCGGAACCGGCGGACGCTTCATGTTCTCAACGGCCGAGGGATTAGGTCGGTCATTGGGGTATCCCCAAGGCCACGCAGCCTGTACTAAGCCGATAGTGCATCGGCCAGAGCACGCAGCAGTTTCGCGCCGTCGCCGGACCAGGCGCTGCCGTGCATGCACGCCAGGGTGGTCGGCTCGGTGGCGGCCAGCCGCTCGAGGAGCGCATGGGTATCCCGCCCGTGCGAGAAGTAATCCATTTTCTGTCGGAATGCCTCGCTGGGTCCCAGGATGTCTGTTTCCGTGACCGGGGGTAGATTCGCGCCGCCCTGCGTGAACAGATCGCCGCAGAGCAAGGTGCGGGTTCGTTCTTCCATCAGGAAGCCGCATTCCCAGGCATGGGGCAGATGGGGCGTATCGAGCCAGCGCACGCGATGTTTGCCCAAGGTCAGCGTCTCTCCGTCTGCGAGCGCCCGAGGAGCCCGATCGGCCAGATCTTGGATGGAGACCATCGCCGCAACCGCACCGCACACAGGCACGGATCGAGGGGATACGGCAAGCCATTCATTGAGTGATCCACACTCGTCAGCCTCCACGTGCGAAAAAGCGATGTATCGAAGCCGTTCGACCGGCAGTATGCTCGCCACGGCTTCACGCACCAAAGGAAACATCTTTCGAGGCCCGGTGTGGAACAGCAAAGGCTCATCGTCGACGATGAGATATTGGTTGAATGTGAAGCCGCCTGCGCCTTCGATCACAACTGGCGTATTGATGCGGTAAATCCCTTCGGAAACTTCATGGACGTTGGTCCCCGATTGGCTATTCGTAACAGTCATGGCATTCTCCTTGATCCTCAATTATGCGGTTCATGATGGGAAAATAGGTCCTCGTTATCCAGAGCTGGCGATAACGGGTTGATTCAAAAATGAGAAAAACGGTTCCTAAGCCCAGAGTCCCGATTGATCGCCCTTCTTAGACGCTTTTCTCAGTGGGCTTTCCCATCCCATGATGCTTTTGTTTTCATGAAATCCTAACGACGAGTAGAAGCGCGAATGGATATTATCTCTATGGGTAGCCTGGTATATTCTTTATACTCAACTTTCTCTTAGCATTTCCTCAAGCGTCATCGTAAGAGCTGTGCCGACTTTTTCCCTTTGAATGGCTTTGCTGATACATATTTCTTTTAGGCAATATGGCATAGCGCCATTCCATCGCTGAACTTCTTCAAAAAGAAAGCCACATGTATCGTCGATACTTATTTTCTTGATAGCGACTGCTTTAGGAAGAGCTAGAAAGTCACTCGGCTTTTCAAAGGTATTGTTCGGCGTCCATTCTTCATTCCAGGGAAACTCATGAAAACTAGCGACATATAGCTCAGAACAACGGACTAAATCACCATCATCAATGTTCGAAAACATTATTTCCATCGTTTTGTTCAAGCTATTGCTTCAGTAGCGAAAAAGGGGGCGGACGCCTAAAATACCAGTATATGACCCTATTTTATTCCGTTTTGATAACAGACCAAGTCGAACCTGCCGACGGACAATGGTAGCGCCTCGATAAAATTGACGGAAAATTTTGCAAACTTTAGCCTATTCTGAAATTCTTGCAGATAGTCCTCCATGAGTAGTTTCCAGCAACTTTTCTCCTCAAAACGCCGACCCCAAGTTAGTTGTGAGTCCTGCAGTCTCGGCAGACTCTGCATTCCGCAGGGCCTTAGCGAGCAAGAAGTGGAGTTGGTCAGCAGGATCGTGACAATCAATCGCACGCTCGGCAAAGGCGACTATCTCTATCACAGTGGGGAGTGGTTCCACCGCTTTCTGGCGCTGAAGTCCGGCACGGTCAAACTGGTTACCCTGGACGGCGCAGGCAACGAGTATGTCGTCGATTTCGTGATGCCAGGCGAACTGCTGGGCTTCGACGGACTCAGCGGAGAGCGTTATACCTGTTCCGCGATTGCTTTGGAAACGGTCAGCTACTGCGAGCTGCCGCCTCATCAGCTGGAACGGTTGGGACGGGAAATCCCCAAGCTTTCGCAGATATTGTTGCAGCTTTCCGGAAGTCAATTCCAACTGGGCATCCAGCGGGTCGTCCTCAGCCGCCGCCAGGCCGACGAACGTTTGGCGGCATTTCTGGCGCATCTTTCCGAACGTCATCGAAAGCGAGGATTCTCGCCAACGGAGTTTCGTCTCAGCATGACCCGGCAGGAAATCGGAAATTATCTCGGTCTGGCACCGGAAACCGTAAGCCGCCTAATGAGTCAATTCGAGGCGAGCGGGCTGATCCTGGTACAAGGCAAGATGGTCCGCATACTCGACATGGACGGCTTGCTGCGATTCTGCTCACAATGATTCCTAATTCCAAATTGCTTTCAATAAGGAATTAATTTTTGTAGGGTGGGTTAGGCCGCGAGGCCGTAACCCACCGAGCGGCCTCGAATCGGTGGGTTACGCTTCGCTAACCCACCCTACAATTAATGTTCACTCGAATGCCGAATGGAATAACCCCTCGGCAGACATTCCCGCTTTCCCCCGAAAAACTGATCTGGATCAGTTTAGAGCCGCTCAGCGGCTGACCTGAAACAAAATACCCGCCATCCCCTTTCTTTATGATCTTCGCCACGGTCAGACCTCTTCAAGGTCGCGCCGTTGCAATGATCAAGAGCTGTTCGCAGCTCGTTCGACAAGAACCAAAACATATTGATTTTAGGGGAGCACACGATGGCTACTAGCGATTTCGATATACAGCAAGAGGCAAAAGCGACTCCTGCCGTCGGCGCACGGGAGAGCGATGCGCCGCTGCTCAACAAGCGCAATCTTTTCGGCGGCGTTGCACTTTACATCGCCTTCTACGTCTGGGTGCGCTGGTATGAAGGCGTGTACGGTTGGGCGGCCGGTCTGGACTCGTTTTCACCGGAATTCGAGACGTACTGGATGAACTTTCTATACACCCAGATTGTGATCGAGGTCATTGTGGCGTCTCTTCTGTGGGGGTATATCTGGAAAACTCGCGACCGCAATCTCGCCGCCGTGACGCCACGCGAGAACCTCCGCAGGAATATGACCCATCTGGTTTGGTTGTGCCTCTACGCCACGGCAGTGTACTTCGGCGGAAGTTACTTCACCGAGCAAGATGCAACCTGGCATCAGACCGTGGTGAGGGATACCGACTTTACGCCCAGCCACATCATCGAATTCTATCTGTCCTATCCGATTTACATCATCACCGGATTCGCCTCGTTTCTCTACGCAAAAACCCGTTTGCCGTACTTCAGTGTGGGCATCTCTCTTCCCTACATTGTCTTCACCGTCGGCCCGTTCATGATTCTTCCGAACGTCGGTTTGAATGAATGGGGCCACACCTTCTGGTTCATGGAAGAATTGTTCGTAGCACCGCTGCATTACGGCTTCGTCGTATTCGGCTGGTTCGCACTGGCCATCTTCGGCGTGCTCTTGCAAATCATGGATTGCGCCAAACAGCTGATGGGTAGGGAAGTGTGCGATGCGATCGACGCCGGTGTGTTGAAACTTAGGTAAGATATCCTCCAAGCTCGCACTTTAGCGCATGAGCAAGGCGGTTTTGCAGAGGGGGTGCAAAACCGCCTTTTTTATTCCTTCTTACGTCATAACGCCTCTGGTATTTCTTTGGCTTCGTGCGGGTTATGGCAACGGTATTCCAATCCGCAGAAATGCCGGTCTGGCTTTTCGGCCAATGAAGAACAGTACCGGTATGCTCGCCAAAATGACTGCAACACTCGCTGGACCAAACCACGCGAATTTGTCGGTGCTGATAGATCCATCCTGCACTCCAACATACAGCAGCATGCTGCACACCGGCAGATTGAATAACAAAGCTGTTGCCGTGCCTGGCATGCATTGGCGCAACGCAATGGTTGCCAAGACATGCGGAAAGAAGACATTCAGCAGCATTGCCAACGCGTAGCCGGCTATAGCGTAGGCTGCCATGGCTTGCGGGCCTTGTATCGAGGAGAGATATGCGACTCCATAGGCAAGAAGCGCAAGGACTGCCGCAGCGAATCTGAACTCAAACGCACTCACTGGAGCGCGCCACCGACCGCCGCGCATAGACCACTTCGGTAAAAGCAGCGCTTCTTCGGCATTGTGCAGAGTGACGGCAACTGCAAACAGCCAACCAAGCGTTGAGTAGGTCATGGAAAGCTAATGCCCCGGTTCACCACCGCAGCCACCGGAGGGGACGCCTGCGAATCGCGTAGAGTTGCTTCTTGCTTTCATGCATTAGCACTCGATCCTCAAGCAGGGCAAGGTGTCCGGGACCAATCCCAAGCAGCCGCTAATCGTTCATCAGTTCAAATGACCCCAAGGGCAAAGCGCATCCGTTCAACAGAACATCGACCCGGTGCGTCCCGGTGTAATGTTTGCGCGTCGTCATTTCGGCCAAGGAAATAGTCTTCCCCAGTTGTACGGTTTCCTGAGGCGCGAGCTCGATAGTTTTTAATTTGAAAACCTTTGGACTGGTTTTTCCGTTAGCCTTCACAAAATGGACGCGGAAATCCACCAACACACGCTGCCGTTGCGAATCGGTGTTTGTGATTTCAAAGGCGATCGCCACCGAGTTCCCAATCATGGGGCGTTCAGGAGTGATGCTCGCTTTGTTTACCGATACCTTTGCATTTTTGCCGAAACCCAGAACCTCAAGAACTCCCGGTTCGGCACGCTTCACGGCTGAACGTAGCGCATGATGGATGAGCCAGCGTCTTTCATCCGTCGCATCCGTCATCCACCGGTGTGCGGTTTCGACAAGTATTAACGGATGGTCTTTACCGATATCGTTCAGATTATTTGCCACGGAACGGCGCACATAAAGTTCCGGGTCGTCCTTTAGCAATTCAAGCAGTGCCAACACTGGTCGGGGGTCTTTCTGGAAAGACCGCAGCCGGGGCGCCCACGGCAAGCGGGGACGCGTTCCCTCGGATACGAGGCGACGAACATGGGGATTTTGGTCTTTCGCCCAAATCGTAAGGCGAGCAAGCGTTGCTTCCGGATACCGCTCCAAGAATGGCCGAATGCTGAACTCGGCAGAAAATCGTTGCGTCAGCTCGTATTGGGCGTGCATCGAAACCTCGAAGTGGTCGAGCCCGTATCCCGCAACAAAGCAAACGTGCGGAAGATACAGGAAGGGCGCCATTCCGAAGTTTTCGGTCTTTTCGAGTTTCGGACCGAGCGAGTTAATCAGTATCTCGACGGCCTCCGAATAGTCGTCAGGCAAATGGCGGCGAAGCGCCTGTGCGATCTTCAATCCACGACGCATCAGATCGAGAGATTCGTATCCGTCAAGAGCGTCTCTGACGAAGGCGTCAGCAGAGAATCGATGAAATTTCGCAGATATCATCCCGGCAATTTTGCCGGGCACATCCACTCCGAATTGATTCTTGAGCGGTTCAGCCAAGCGAAGACTCCTTGTATAAGAAACTGTTCGAATTCACCGGGTCGTTGTGAGTCGCGCGAAACGCCGCTTTGCGACGAGACCGGCGGGATGACGGCTTGGACGGCAAGCTCATCGGTGATTCACCGCCAGTTTTACGCCGAACTCGACGAGCCGCACGCCGGCAAGCCGAGTCGCGGGTTCGGGATAAACTGGGTCAGGCTATTTTTGTTTGACCCCGCCTGGTTCCGTTTCAGTGAGCATAGCCACTTCGCCTAAAGAAATCTGTACCAAATTACAAACGTCTGATTCTTTCAGCGAAAAACCGCATTCCATCAATTACGCGATGGCGTCGACAGTCGGGCATTCCGTCGTTTCATGCGGCGCAATATCCGGGTACGCCACGTCCTACGCAAGCCGACCCTTGTTGTGACCTGTAAAGTGGTGAGGCGGGACGATGGTCCGAGGGCGGACCTCAAGAGCCGGCTGCACCCGGTTGTCGGGCGTCGCCGTGCCCTTTCTCCCATTCGGCGATGCCGCCAGGCACAGTGTAAAAAAGCGGGTGCGGTTCCGGAATGCGGACGCGGGCGATCCTAGCCAGCCATCCCGGATCGCGTGCTTCCAACTTACTCAGTAGATGCAGCCACTCGAATTCCAGTTGTCCGCGGCTTACCGCGATACGGCCGTCTGCCTGCGAGCGACTGATCTTTGTCGCCGTAAACCGGTAGCCGCGGCTTGCCGCCTCCGCATAGACCCCCCTTAGGTACTCGGCAATGAATCCGACCGGGTCCGGCTGGGTGCGAAAACGATGAAGTTGCGGGTGATGAACGTAGCCCTTCGTCTTTCCTTCGAGTACGGCCTGGGCAAGCAGGGCCTCCCGCCACAATGTGACCAAACCGCACGGGTCGAGATATTTCGGATGCAGACTCCAGAGCCTCATAGCCGCTACTTTTTAACTGTTGTTCAACCAAAAACCGACACCGAGAACGACGCAAGAGTTCGCAGCTTCGAGGTGTATAAGTTGATGGCTAGTTGAGGCGTTTGTTGTTTGAACTTCGGCCGCTTCCGTTTCACAAAACGAATCACTTGGCACTATCCGAAGCCAATACGAAAGCCCGACCCGTTCACAGGCTGACCCGCCCGGCACGGTGAGTTTCCGGGGATATTGGTAGTGCGTCCATTACTTTTATGCTTGGCGCCGCGCTCAGCAACGGCGGGCCGTTAGGGCTTCGCTGATGCCGGCGTGATCGGGGGACGTACCGTGCCCGGGCACAGGCTTCCGGGAGGACAACGCGACGGCGGCGCCGGAAAGCCATAGAGCGTGTCGCCCGCGAGCGCATAGACCCTTCCGTCGGCGGAGATCGCCGGCGACGAGAGGCCGCCGCCTTCCCAGAGGAACTCCTCGACCACTTGCAGGCTTGCCGCGTCGATGGTGTACAGCTTATCCACGCCCGAGACGAAAATATGAGTGCGCGATGCCGCCGCGGGCGCGATCGATTCCGACGCGAGCGGGATGTGCGGATCAACGACGCCCACGTTCGGATAGGTGCTCACCAAGGTGACCCCGCCGGCCCGGTCCACCATGACGATCTTGCCGTCTCCGGTGATCGTCGGCGTCGTGCCGGTGTGGGGTACGACGACTTCCGTCCAATTGACCGGATGCGGCCCGGCGAATAGAACCCAGCCTTGCGAATCCGAATTGCCGCGCACGACCGAATGCCCGTCGCCGAGCATGACGGGCGAGGACATGCTGATTCCCCTTTCATCGTTGGTGATGTGCTTGCGGAAGTTCTCTTGAAAGCCGGCCTCTGGCGAGAAGGTGTAGCCGACGATGTTCTGATAATTGTCGGCAACGACCACGAACGGCTCGTTACCGATCGATGTGAACAGGGCCACGCTCGGCATTGGCGGATTGACTTCGGGCGGCAATTCGTTGGGCTCCGGTATCGGTACCGTTTCCTCGAGAAAACAAGGAGGAAGAAAGAAGAATATCCCACACAAAGTCTCGCCGACGCTCGCGCCGCCCGTTATGTCGCCGTAATCCACGGTGGTGACCGGCTGGTTGAACAGAACGCCGCCGCCGGTGGAAAACGCCACGATGCTGATCACGTGGCCGTTGTAGCTACGGTGAAGGACCGGCACGAGGATGACTTCGGTCGCACCGGAGCGCCAGATATTGGGCGCCGCGCTCGTCACACCCGTTCCGAATTGAGCCGGCGTGAGGGTGCCTTCCGGAAAGGGGGCCGCCCAAAGCATGGCGGCGGTGGAAGTGAATCGATACAGGGTCAACTCGTTACGGGTGACTACCTGGCCGCCGCGATGATCGCGCACGGTCCTCGCGCCGATCACATAGATCGACCCATCGGCGCCGATGACCGGCGAGGCCACGATTTCATGGCCTGGCGTGTCGCGCGTCCATTTCAACGTACCGTCCGGTGCGAACGCTTTCAGCAGACCGGCCCGATTGCCGAGATAAACCGTACCATCCGCGGCGATGACGGGGCCGGCGCCTATTGCAAACGAGCCGAGATCGGCGACGCGCACCAGGTCGTTTGCAGCGGGTGCCGTATCCACATTGATGAATCCCCTGTTGGCGGCATCGCCGTGCGCATGGTCCCAGGTTGCCGTCGCGCCCGACACTGCCGAGAGCAAGAACGCGGCAAGGATGATGTTTCGAACCGAACAGAGTTGCCTGTGCAGCATGGCTTATTTCCGCTCGTCCAGATTCTCTAAAGGGTCAATGGACGGATCAGACGTTTACCGTTCATTTCGGCGGCTTCCGTTTCACTCGGCATCGTCGTTTCGCGCGAAGAGATCCTAGGCCTATAGCAAAAGTCTGCCCCCCAAAAAGAAGGACCGCGATGGCCAAACCTACGGGCCCCTTTGCTTCCGCAAATCAATAAGCCCACCAGTATCCCGGTCCCCACAGTTCCCAATTCATGGCGGCATCCTCGTTCATTTCGGCGGCCATTCTTTGGTCTTCGGCGATTCTCTGTTGCGTTGCCAATCGCTGGTAGCGCTGGTAAGCCTCCTCCGGCCCCCAGTAAACGCACCGGCACGTCGTGGCATCGGCGTAGACGTAATACACCGTGCCGTCCTTCTCGTGCGGCACCAGCTTGTGCTGGGTCAGGCTCTTAACATGGGCGAGCTTGTCCGGGGTGTCGGCGGGTTTTACCTTGAACCCTGCCGCGGCCAGCAATTGCTCGGTGTCCCTCGCCCGGTCGGCCTCCATCGTTGCACAAGACGAACAGAGCCCACCCAGCATCGCAAAGGCCAAAACCCCGGAGAAAATGCGCGGGTTGAAAATACGCTGCGTGTCCATGTTTGAATCACTCCTTTGATCGAAACCTGTCAGCCGTTCCTTGTGTGACACCTCTCCACCGGGAATATATCCACAGATATCTACAAATAAGCCCGACCGTTTCCCGCCGTACCCATTTGCCCATTCGGCAATACTGCCGGGTGCCGGGTAACACAAAGCGGGTATGGCTCCGGGGCGCGGGCGCCGATGATCCCAGTCATCTCGGATCGCGCGTTTTCAACCGACTGATGAGATGCCGCCATTCGAATTCCAATTGTCCGCGGCTTACCGCAATATGGCCGTTTGCTTGCGAAAGCGCTGAAGTTGTGGGTGATCAATAGCCATGTCTTTCCTTCAAGTATGACCTAGGCACAGACCCTCTGGTCGTAAAACAATTAGGCCGTATGGGTCGTGATATTTCGCAATAGGTGGGACATTCGTTTTACTGGCAAACTATGCCGGGTTTCCTAGGCGTTGATTTGAGGTGCATCGAACAGCTTGAGAACCGTCTTGCGCGAGGCGGACCAGCTATGCCCAGAAAAATGAACTCCGAAGCTTCAAAAAAAAGAATAAGGACAACATCATGCCCAGCATTTACCAACTCAAACCCCTGTTCCAGCAAAGCCTGAGCGGCATCGTTCGAAAACTGGCGGCTATCGGTGTTACGGCCAATCAGATCACGGTATTGGCGGCGGCGCTTTCCGTCGCTCTGGGCGCGGCGCTGGCGTGGTTTCCGCAGAGCGCGTCATTGTGGCTGAGCTTGCCGGTCTTTTTGTTCGTGCGCATGGCGCTCAATGCCATCGACGGCATGCTGGCGCGGCAGTACGACCAGCAAAGCGCGCTGGGCGGGCTGCTCAACGAAGCGGGAGATTTGGTCTCCGATGCCGCGCTGTATCTGGCGTTCGCGATTTTGCCAGGCGTCCATGCCTGGCTGGCGGTGGCCGTGGTCTTGCTGGCCTGGCTGACCGAGTTCGTCGGCGTGTGCGCCGTGACGGTCGGCGCCTTGCGCCGCTATGACGGTCCCATGGGCAAGAGCGACCGGGCGTTCGTGTTCGGCGCTTGCGGGTTGGTCATCGGGTTGGGGTGGCCTGCCGGATCCTGGCTCAATGTCGTGCTGACGGTCGTCGCCTTGTTGTCGCTGGTTACGGTGTTGAACCGCGCTCGCGCGCTCCTAAAAGAGGTTCAGTGGGAGGCGCAGTCATGAATTTGACGCACCTGCCCGATGTGTTGCTGTATGCGCTGGCCAGCATTTTTATACTGCTCGCCATCGCTTCGATAATCACTTTCCTGCTCCCGAAGCGGTATCCGAACAAGGACTACACCGAGCTGCGGCTGCGTGTACGCACCTGGTGGCTGATCGTCGCCGTGTTCTGCCTGGTGGTGGTGTCCAGTCCGTCGACGGCGGTGGTGGTGCTGGGGCTGGTGAGCTTTCTCGCCTTCAAGGAATACCTTTCGCTGATCCCGACGCGCCGTGCCGATTATCGCGTTCTGTTCTGGGCCTATCTCGCCATCCCGGTTCAGTACTACTGGGTGCACATGGCTTGGTACGGCATGTTCATCATCTTCATTCCGGTATACATGTTCCTGTTCCTGCCGTTGCGCATGGTGCTGGCCGGCGATACACAGGGGTTTCTGCGATCGGCCGGCATCATCAGCTGGGGTTTGATGACCACCGTGTTCTGTCTCTCGCACATGGCTTATCCGCTGGTGTTGCCGCAGCCGGTGGGCGCGCATTACAGCGGCGCGACGCTGCTGCTGTTTCTGGTGGTGCTGACGCAACTCAACGATGTCGCGCAGTATCTCTGGGGAAAGAGCCTGGGCAGGCGCAGGATCGTCCCGAACGTCAGTCCCAACAAGACCTGGGCGGGTTTCCTCGGAGGCGTTGCGACCACGACGCTGCTGGCCTGGCTGATCGCACCCTGGCTGACGCCGCTGACGGAGATTGAGTCGTTGTTGGCGGGGCTTTTGATCGGGATTTGCGGTTTCGTCGGCGACGTGGTCATCTCGGCGCTGAAGCGCGATATCGGCGTCAAGGACAGCGGCAGTTTGCTGCCCGGTCACGGCGGCATCCTCGATCGGTTGGACAGCCTCACCTACACCGCTCCGTTATTCTTCCATTTCATCCGTTATCTGCACTACTGATCATGCAGCGCCTGCTCCGCCTGTTATTCGTCCTCTTGGTGGCGCGTCCCGTCACCCTGTTCGTGCTCGGCCTCAATATCCGCAATCGGGAACGGCTGCCGGTGCGCGGGCCGGCGATCGTTGCCGCCAATCACAACAGCCACCTGGATACCCTGGTTTTGCTGTCGCTGTTTCCGTTGCGCGATATTCATAGGGTACGTCCCGCCGCAGCGGCCGACTACTTTCTCAGCAAATCCTGGCTCGCATGGTTTTCGCGCAATTTCATCGGCATCGTGCCGGTCACGCGGGGCGGCGGGAACCGCCATCACGATCCCTTGAGCGAATGCCACGAGATACTGGCCCAGGACGGTGTACTCATCATCTTCCCCGAAGGCACCCGGGGCGAGCCGGAAACCATGCAAAAACTGAAGTCCGGCATCGCCCATCTCGCCATGCACTGCCCGCAAGCGACGGTCGTTCCCGTGTTCACGCACGGACTGGGGCGAGCCATGCCCAAGGGCGAGTGCCTGCTGGTGCCGTTTTTCTGCGATATGTTCGTGGGCGAACCGATGCGCTGGACCGGCGACCGGCGCAGCTTCATGGAACTATTGGAGTCGCGCTTCAAGTCCTTGCAATCCCAACTGAATCCGGTAAATCACCTGTACGAAGGCGCCACCAATGCCCCCGAGTCGGGGCAATGAGGGCCGCTTTACAGCCACGGCGGAGAATTCCGGCATTTTTGACAGGCTGAGTCCCCATCGCCGGTTTTCGGTCATGCAGCCGTGCCGGCGCTTAGAGCGTTTTCTTCTCGTTCGTACGACAAAACAGGCTCGGCGGAAGTGGTTGGCGCCTTCGGCTGGGGTGAATTGATTCAAGCCTTCGTAGGTCGGCAATCCTTTCCCAATCGCAAACGGTCGCTTTAGTCGCGACCCTTCCGACGAAGGCGCTCGGCCGGGACGTGGCGTCGGGAAGGGGGGGCTCCGGCGCTCCCGGAGACACCGTTTGCGATTGGAATGGATTCCCGACCGACTCGCGAGTGCCCGTATAGCCGACGTAGCCCGGATGAAGCTTGCGGAATCCGGGATGATCGGCGCTTCTACCTCCCCGGATTTCGCTGCATTTCATCCAGGCTGCTCGCTGTATGGGACTCATTCCCGCACGACATGCCATCCCGATTCGCTGGGCCGGAATTTCAGTTGACCGTGCTTGAGCGGAATCACGGCGCTGCCGCTCTCGACCAGCGGCAAATCGGTGGGCAGTTGTTCGAGGTCGGGCGAGAACCATTTCCAGCCGCTCCCGCGCGGCAGCTCGGTGCCGAACTCCAGCGGGTTCTGCAGCCAGACCAGGTCGGGCAAGCGCTGCTGCTCCGGCAGGCTCATATACCACCGTATCCAGCGGCTGTCGCGCGAATATCCCTGCTGCACGTATTCCTCCTGCCATGCGGGCAGTTCCGGCGCGGATTGCATGACGATGACCGTCGGTTCGATCGAGACGATGAAGAAGCGATATGGCGCCACGCGCTGGGAATAGGTCACGATGGTGTTGCCGTAATCGTCCTGGTGGTGCACGTCGCCAGGCTGCCGCTGGTCGTAGACGCTATAGGTTTCGAAGGTGCCCGCTGCGAGCCAGGCATTCATCGCGCGGTGTTTCTCTAGGAAGGCAAAGGCCTTGTTTGCCGTGTCGAGCGGGTACTCCTTGCGCCACGAGTTGGAGCCCCACGCGGGGACGCGGGTGATCCCGTTGTTCCAGTCCCAGGATTTGAGCGAATAGTAGCGTGCCTTGCGGCCGGGCGCCGCCCATGGCAGGTCTGAGTTCGTGGCGATTTCCTTGGCGAAAAAACTATTGAGCACGGCAACCTCGATCCAGGGCAGGGCGGCCAGGAAAACCCCGAGCGCGAGCAGTGCGCCGAGTACCAAAAGTATGATCGTGACGATTTTCATGGGCGCTGCGCCCGCATCCGGCGTGTCATAAGTCAGCAATCGTAGCCCCCTTCCTGTTTCACGGTCACTCCGGGAAAGCCGGCGAGCATTTGCGCGGCGTCGCGGATGGCGCGCGAGCCGTGTCGCCCGTAAACGGACCAGACTCCGAGCTGCAGCATCGCATAGCCGGGCCCTTTGGCCGGCTGCAGGTCGACCCAGGTGGCCTGCACCGGTTGCCCGAGCTCGAACATCACGCTGTCCCGCAAAGTCGAGGCGCACCAGATGCCGTTCGACTCGCTGCTCCAGAGTGCGAAGCTGTGCGGGTTGAGCTTGGCGGCGATATTGGCAGGGGTATCCAGAAGTGTGGGTTGGTACAGGCTGATACGCGCCTGGCGTGCGGCCAGCGCCTGAGGTGTGGCGTCTCCCGTCAGCCAGTACGCGTTCTGCGGCCAATCCAGCACGAAGGTCCGCAACTGCGACGGCCGTTCGGCCATGGCCGTCAGCCGGGCGACGCGAGCACGCCATTCCTCGATATAGGGTTGCGCGGCCAACTGCTCGTTCCAGCTCAACCACAAGGTGCCGGCGGATTGGCCGCCGTCGACTTTACGCAACCCGCCGTAGATCGAGAGACCGACGCTGGTCTCGGGACGTACCCAGCGGGCATAGAACGGCACGCAGTCGGCCGGATCGGCATAGGACGGGATTTCGGAACGGCTCACCTGGTCCGGTGGTCCCAAGCGTTCGGACAGGGGCGCGGCCCAGATTTCGGGCTCGGGCGTTCCGGTCCCTGCGGGCGCCAGCTCGAAATCGACGCTCGTCACCGGGCGATCCGTCGCGGGTGCCTCCAGGTGGACGTTCACCGCCGCAAAGCCGTAAGCGCTCGCGCAGAGCAGCCTGACTTCTTCCGCCCTGTGGCAACCGTGCCCCGGCTGAATGCCGAGCTGCCGGCACGCTTCCTCGAGCGTCGCGCCCCAGGGAACGAACTGATCGCCGATCCCAAAGCCCTTCTGCAGATTCAGCATGTGGATTCCCCCTCCCGTAACGAAAACGATGCGGCGAGTATAGTCAACGGGGCGGGTGTCGGCGTAGCGTGCGCCCCGGCCGTAGTGCGGAATAGGGTATTCCCGCATTCCGCCGATGGAGCCGCTTCCCATGCGGCGGAATACGCGGGTGCGCTGGCATTCTACATGAGCTGAATTTTGAGTGAGGGGATTTCTATGTCCTTGAGGAAGCTCTGAACAAGTGGATTCCGTTCATGTCCCTTCGACAGGCTCAGGACAGGCCTGTCGAAGGGCTTAATCAGAGCTTCCTTAACATGGTAGTCCAGCCGACATTTGGAGCGCGGCGCAAAACGGTCGGCTGGAATGACAAACTAGGCCCCGTGCTCCCGATGTGCCACCGTATCCGATTGGTAAGCCGCTCAACGGCGCCCCTCGCATTTGACCTCTTCCTTGAACTCCTCACGGCTGGCTTCAAGCTTAACCTTTCGGGGGCACCAGCATTGCTAAGAACTTGCGCAAATGGAACACCGCGGAATTCGCGTCCGTGCTGACGGGTTTGTTAGGACTCCCGTTTCGCTTCCCCCCATGGGTACAGCTTCGGGATATACAGTGTCAGCGCCGTTGCGATGACAACAGCAACGACGGTGCCGACAATAAACAGCGTCCAGCTCATTGGCCGGATAGCGCCAAGCGCGACTATCAAGAATAGGATGGGCAGATCAAGAAAATGTGTGAAAGTGGGAATCCCTTCGCCCCGGGCCTTCTCGAGCTCCGGCGTAATCGCGCCCGCCTGCAGGGCCTCTCTGGTGATGCGCCGCAGGCGCATGAGGTAAAAGCGGGTGACCGTATTGCCCTCGACAAACTCGAAGGCGAAGAGCACAACCATTCCGAGCAACCAGGGAACTTGCACGAAATTCCAACCGCCATAGAACTCGATCATCATCCAGGTTCCAGAAGCCAGCAGAAGAAGGGCTCCCGGTACAACCAGTCCATCGTAGAACACTATGGCCAACGCCTGTGCTCAGCCGCTGGCAAACCGCACATCGGTTTACCAGTTGGTTGGAGCGGATTTTTGGGTGCGATGGACCTCAATGAACCACTTCGGCTTGATTCGCCAAAAGTCCGTGCGGACATGGCTTGCAAGCGCCTTCTTGGAGTCCAGCACAACGGGACCACGAGGCCCGCGCCAGAAAACAGCCCAATGCCAGAAAGGCCGACCCTGCTCCAAGTGCCACCTGGTGGAGAGAAGGGCAAGTGTAGGTAAAGACTCCCAAGACTGAAACAGCGACTCATCGGGCGAAGCATCAAGCCCGAACTGCCTTAGAAGCGTGCGAACATGATGCGTTTCTGACCAGAGGCGCCGATCCTCCGCGAAAATGCCGAGACTATTCGCCACAGCTTTCGCCTGTTTGTAAGTGACTCCAACGAGTGCAGCGACGCTCGCGATGCCGCATCCCGTTATCTCCTCCTGAATGACCGGTTTCATAGCAAAACCTTCAGTTTGCGCCCGCCGGTTATAGAAAAGCCCTCGCGTTCATAGAACGCCAGAGTTCTATCAAATTGTGGCAGGGGAGGGGTTGTTACCTCCAATCGAGTCCAGCCACGTGACGAGCCGAACCCCTTGGCCTGAGATACAAGGCGAAGACCCAATTCATCCGAGCGGTACTCCGGCCGAACGTAAAGTTCGGGAATGGTGCCAAATGCTCCCTCCGCGTAGAGGGCGTAGCTTTCATAAAGGGAAATGAACCCTGCTGGCCTTCCATTTTCGTTGCGAGCGACAAAGACGAAATATTTCTCTTGATTAATGAAGTCCGTCAGCCTAGATGCTGTTTCGGCAAAGTTGAAGTTGAACGCCTGAATTCCGATGGCGTTCGTGATTTCAGCCAGCAATTCGCCAACCATTTCGGCGATTTCCACTGCATCCTTGGCAGTGGCTCTTTGGATGGTGATCTCTGTGCTCATTTCATGACACCCAACGTTCGCCATAACCGGCGTGGTTAGGCGGTTTATCGTTTTGTGCTTTCATGTTGCTAATGCTCGTCTTCGAACTGTGACCATTGCCATTAATGACATACATGCCGCAGCTATAGCTGCGGGAAACAGAACCGTCGTGACCGAGTAACTTTCAAGGGCCAAAATTACGAGGACATTACGGGCCGCGAACAAGGCGAAAAATAGCAATGACTCTGAATGCGGGGAACTATATGCCTTCCTCACCGTTGGTCCAAACCCCAGAATATCTACAGTGGTAAGAATGACGACAGCCCACAGTGGGTCTGATGTAAAGTACCAAAGCGGTAACGAAGACAGCGCCGAAACGAAAAACATCCAATCGGTTCTTGTGATCGTAATGTCCGTGCGCTTCACGTAAGCCAAAACCGCGACAAAAATGGTGATGCTTCCCGAAACCCCGATGGGCCAAGCACCAATTCCGCCTTTTCCTTCAAGTTGGGCAAGAAAAACAACGAAGGTTGTCGCGCCCCAAATGACCCAGGAAAAAACATGGGGTCGGGTTGCGCCGCTAACGATTGCGCGGATATAGGGAACAAAGGCCGCAAAAGTGAGAGCAATTGCAACGGCGCTCAAAATTTCTTTATACGGTTGGGTCCCCATGCTTTTATTCGCCTAACGATGCTGTGGAAAAAACCAGTTTTCGAACATTTTTGCGTCTGTAACTCGTTGATTGGTTGTGGACTGGGTTTTCGAGTAGGGCGTTTTTCTACATTCTCAACGTGAAGCTTGAGGTGCGTGGAAACAGGCGGCAAAGCCGGCTGTCGGAGTGCCTCGCTCGAAGTGAAAGTTAGGGTTATAACTGGCCACAGACTGGACCGTATTCATCCTCATCCTCCATTATGCAGCCAAGCCAAAGACGAAGCGCCTCTGCACGTCTTCCGGTCTGATTCTTCTTACACCAGTTGACTGCGCGGTTTGTCCATTCTGTAGGAGCCATTGTAAGCGCCCCTGTATTTCTCAACTCAGTTGGGTGTATTTGAGCCAAGCCCGCTGTACGGCCACTATTGCCAGCGCAAAAACGACATGTGCCAATCTCGGTGACATACCTGCCCCCAGTGACCAAGCTCAGCCGCGGCCTTACCGGAGCGAAGCGGAATCAAGGCCGTCGACCGAAGCGACTCGTTATGTCTTCCCCTGCGGGAGGCCTTGCACGAACCAATCAAACATTCCGACCGATGTGACGACACCATCAGAGTCTCTGACCTCTACATCGACGGTGATGGACGACCGCCGTTTCTTTTCAAACTGCTCTTTGAATTTTGAAACGGCCTCTTCGGATACGGCTGGGAACGCGAAAATAGCACTGCTTGCCGGCTTTTTGAATTTGACATGGGATTCTCGCAGGACCGGCACAACCTTCCCCGCAAGCTCGGGAAACAGTCGTTGCAGTGCTTCGCCACTGGCTGTCTCGGCAAGCGCGAACTGTGCGCTCGCATGTATCGTGTTCAAGTGGTTTTGCGTTGACGTGCTGAAGGGCAGTGTAAGCGTTCCTTCTTCCGTTCGGCATATACCGACCTTCTCTACAAAGGGAATAGCAGTAACATCCATGCGTCTTTCCTTTTTAGACATAAGGTTAAGGCGAGGGGCGCGCCCCTCTTGTCGGAGGGGGGCAATCGACGACGCTCGTGAGGTCCGGAGACTTTGTCCCGACCGCAGGCGAGCGGCCTTACCACGGCGTTCTTCCATCTCGGATTCCCGAATTCACCGCACGGCGTTCTGGTAAGCCGCGAGCATGTTTGGGTCCTCGATTGAGCCGTGATGGTGAAACTGCAGCCACCGTCCTTTCACTCTGCGGAAAATCCGTGTCGTACGGATCGCCAAGTCCAGCCTCGTACCATCAACCTCGATCCAGCCTCGCTCTCGGCCCACTACGTAGAACAGATCGCCTGCCTCGTGCAGCGTATAGTCGTAGAACTCGAAATGGTACTGCGAGCGGAACCTGAAGAGACGCTCGTAAACCGAGCGAATCTCCGGCCAGCCCCGTTTGACGCCGCCCAGGGGGTTGTCCATGGCCGCTTCCGCAGACTGGTCCCAGTTTTGGGCCATCAAGTTCAAGTCGCGGTTGTTGATGGCTCGATAGAACTGGGCGAGAACTTGGCGAGGCTGGCTTAAATCACCTAAATCCTCCTGACCGGTAACCGGCGCCTGGGTGGGCTCAATGCGGCCCAAGGGGGCATCTGCCTGTCGTGTCCTTGCCGCCGAGGCATTCGGCGGCAAGGACTTCGCCGATGCCACGGCAGCTATCGAACCTAATGCCGCGAGAACGATCACAAACGTGCGAATCATTCAATGTGTCTCCTAAATTTCACGAGGGACTCCTCCGTTGCTTTTGTCGCCGGCTGAGGTTTGACATGAGAGGCGACCGGGCCGCAGACCGGGGGAGGTCCATTGATGGAAGGCTCAGGTGCCCGGTTTGTCATAGAGAACCATTTGCGTGCAGCGGAAAAGTGCAATGGTCTTGCCTGTCTCTCGGTGAATGACGATTGCATCCCAGAGCTGGGTTGTCTTGCCGAGGTGAACCGCCTTCGCGATACATTCGATCATGCCTTCGCGGGCGGTTCCGACATGATTGGACTTGAGTTCGATCGTCGTGAACCCTATGGCTCCTTCAGGGAGATTGGCGACGCAACCATAGCCTGCCGAGGTATCGGCGAGCGCGACGAAGCTTCCTGCATGAAGAAAACCATTCGGTGCCATGAGCGACGCCTTTACCTGGAGTTCAGACCGTACTTCCGCTGGTCCCACATGAGTGACGACGATGCCAAGATAGCCTGGCAAGTTTTGCGCGCCGAGCTTGTTGAAGTGATCCGGGGTAAGCATTGGGCACCTAAGGATGGTGTAGAAGAAACCAGTTTTCGAGCATTTTTGCGTCTGTAACTTGTTGATTGTCTGTGGGCTGAGTTTTCGAGTAGGGCGTTTTTCTGCATTCTCCAGGTTTGGATTCACCGGCACTGCGCGGTGTTATCGCGCAGCATCCGGCGGAATCATGGGTTGGGCTTCTTGTTCTATTTTCCTAGAACGGCCGACTGGTACTCGGCCAATAATGCAGGATCGTCGATAGATCCATGGTGGTGTATCTGGTGCCATTTTCCGCAATCCATTCGGTAAAACCGACTGGTACGGATGGCAAGGTCAACTTGCTTCCCATTAGCGCGGAAATATCCTCTTTCTCGACCGACAGCGCAGAACATGATTCCGGCGTGGTGAATCGTATAGTCGTAGAACTCGACATACACCTCGGCAGGGCCTGCGAAAATTCTTGAATATGCTTCTTCTATCGCTTCCCACCCTCTACGCACTCCGCCAAGGGGATTGGACATTGATGCCTCGTCGGAATTTGCCCAGTTGGCGCTCATGAGTTCCAAGTCTCGGGTATTAAACGCACGGTAAAACTCCTCAAGAGCATTAAGTGGCTTGCCATCGTTTTCCGTAGATTCGAATCCGGTAATCGGATTAGTTGTAAGGTTCATCCCGTATCTCCATTAATGGTTGTATGAGCAACTTTATGGGCAAAAAAATCACGACAACAATCGAGCGGTTTTGCGAAGTTGTGCCACGAGGGCTTTCATTTCAGCTTCGCCCAAATTACCGCACATCCTCCTATATAAAGCATCGCATGTTGCCTCCAGCGCTTCCTTCATGCTCTTGGCCTTGTCGGTAGGAAACACTCGCTGTTCGCGATTGTCTTCAGCCCCAAGTTTTGATCTTTGGACCAACCCCTTTTCCTGTAACGAATCAACAAAACGGGTGATAGTAGATTTCTCGAGCTTTAGCTCACTAGCGATCGCCTTATGGGATATTCCAGGTGACGCCAGCACGAGTCTGAGCAAATAGGCATGCGCAGGCGACAAGCCAAGTTCCTTGAAAGCCTCGTCCCAAATGCGATTCACTGCTCTTGCTAGAGCATTGACATTGAAATACAGACATCTCTCAAACACTGTCGTAGTGTAGAGTATTGTGGTTGTATGTACAACCTTGCGCCCTGCGCATGGCGCCGCGGTTCAGGCGCGTCCGAGCGCCCTGCACATAGCGTTGCCTGGAACCGCTTGTTAGGCGTCACTGGCTTTTCCTACTCAACTTCTTCGAACGCCCCTGTGCGCACCTCGCCGCTGCGCACGTAGCGGGTGATCAGCACACCGCCAGGAGTGCTGGTCGAGTGCGCCAGGGTGAAGGCCGACACCTGTGCATCATCGTCGAACAAGCGCTTGCCGCGCCCAAGTACGACGGGATAAAACAGAAGCCGAAGCTCGTCCACCAACCCGGCTGCAAGCAGTTGGCGCACCATATCGCCGCTTCCCCACGTCAATAGGTTCACGCCATCCTGGTGTTTAAGCGCGCGAATCGCGTCGACAAGATCGTCCTCCAGCGCATGACTGTACTGCCAGTCAAGCGTATCGGGTCGGTGCGTGACCACGTGCTTAGGCACGCTGTTGAACAGGTCAGCGATGGCGTGGCCGGCCCGTACACGCGGCCAATACGCCGCCCATATGTCGTAGGTACGACGCCCCAGCAACAGCTCGAACGGCTGCGCGAACAGGTCCTGCACAGCTTGGCCGGTGGCCTCGTCGGCGTAGGGCACTATCCAGCCACCGAGACTGAATCCCCCGCTGGGATCTTCTTCAGGCCCACCGGGGGCTTGAATAATGCCATCCAGACTGATGTGTTCGGCAACGATCAGCTTGCGCATACTCTTCTCCAAGTTCGACCTCATGAAAGTTCTCGTACAGGGAATGCCAATCACTGCGACCAATCAGCTTCATTCCCTAACGGATAGTCGAACGAGACTCTGCGAAATCGACGGTGCGATGCTTGGATGACGGCTAACGATGCGCGTGCAGCCGCGTGCGTCTTCGCGCGTCGGCTGCACGCGCTTGTTAGCCTCGCGACGAGGACATATCGTTCCCGCCGGCTAACCATATGGCGTGCCGTCCTTGCGAACGAACCGTCCATCAGAGTTCGCGCTCTTCATGTCGATGTCAGAGCACGTCGTCAGATCTTCTGGATGCCGCGAACCCACTTCCAGATAGATCGCGACTGCTGATGATTCATTCATCAAGTGATGACCATTACGTGTGCCTTTTGGAAACGCAGCGCATTCGCCGGCCCGCAGCAGAGTTCTTCCTTGATCTTCAACAAGCGTGACTTCGCCTTCGAGTACATAGACGAACTCGTCTTCGTGACTGTGCCAATGCCGTTGGCTCGACCATGCGCCGGGAGGCAGCGTCATCAGGTTGACCCCGAAGTCCTCAAGGCCACCTGCGTCACCCAGCCTTCGCCGAGTACGCGTAGTGCATGGCACATCGAATGGGCTGGGATACCCAGAACCTTTTCTCATGGGCACCGCCGCGATGTCGATCTTCGGCATGGGCATGACCTCCTTTGCGGCTAACGTTGGCGTTAGACGCCAATGCTTCAGTTCTCAACGCTTACGGCTCACGGGATTCGCTCGGGAAGTCTGCTGCCCGAGCTGTTGGGCGAGCCCGATGAGAATTCCTTCGGGACCCCGGATGTAGCAGAGCCGATACATGTCTTCATACTGGACCACTTCGCCGACGAGCTTCGCGCCGCGTTTGCCGAGACGGGCGAGCGTATCGTCGATGTCCTCCACGGTAAACATGATGCGTAGGTAGCCGAGAGCGTTCACTGGGGCGCTGCGGTGATCGGCGACCACAGGCGGCGCGAGGAATCGAGACATCTCGAGCCGGCTGTGACCGTCCGGCGTACGCATCATGGCAATCTCGACGCGCATGTCGCGCAATCCAGTGACGCCATCTGCCCAGTCTCCTTCGACTGGGGCGCGCCCCTCGAGCTCGAGACCAAGTTCGGTGAAGAACTCAATGGCGGCATCAATGTCTTCCACCACGATGCCGACGTTGTCCATACGCTTTACCGTCATGATGTCTCCTTGGCGTCTAACGCTAAAGTTCAGCCGCGCCGCTTTTGGGCGTCGGCTGGGACGCCTTGTTAAGTGTCCTTTTCATCAATACAACCTTGATTGATGGTTTTACGCCCATGCTCTTCAACCATATCCCTAACCAAATAAGTTGCTGTGATATTGGGCCATTTATCTACAGCTAAAGCCGTAGAAAGACCACAATACACAATAAAGATAGCTTTCTTTAAATCATCGTCTCCCGGAATTTGGCCAAATTCACTTACCCTAGAACGTACACAATTGATAAAGTCCCTTATCTTTATTTGCAATTTTTCGGCTTCGAGATTGTGAGCTATCTGGTTTCGCGCTCTTTCGAGTTGCATAAGGGACGGCCAAACCCAATCATATTCTTTTGTATTTTCGTTCTTCATAGCCCTAACTAGGGCTACCAAAGGTTCCCATCGTATAAAAAAGGAGTCTATATACTCCGGGTGATTTACATTTTGTTTTATAAATTTATAAAGCAATGACTCAGCCAACTGGTGCCCTCGAAGAATAATAATGTCTACATCTTCCCTCTTCTCAGGGAAGTATGTTTGAAACATCTTTAAAGATTCATTCAAATCTTTTAGATAATTTTCTTCAGTCATCCATTGTGATTCCGCAAGACACTTAACGATTTTCTTCAGCCGCGCCCGCGCTGAGGCACAGACGAGCCATGCAGTGTCGCGGGCGTCGGCTGCAAGAAATGGTTAGAGGCGTTCCTGTCTGAGAACGCGCAACACTTCTCCATCAGCGTTTTCTGCCTTCGCGATGTAGTCTTTTCGGAGCCAATCAGCCATCAATGGGTCGGGGTCAAGGAAACTCAATCTGGCTAGCTTGAGAAGAACATCTTTGCTTGGTCCCCGCCGCAGCCAAAAGTGGAAGGCACCGTTTCGGTAGTGCTGCGAGGCCCGTTCACTGCCCGGCTCATATTCTGCGATCTGTCCATTCAATAGTTCGTCCGGGAGCATGCCCCATTCGACCCACTCGCGAGGGTACTGCATCAGGTTAATGAACTCGTTCTTGGTCATGCGTTTTCTTGCCGGCCTCTAACGTGGAGGTGAGGGGCGCGGAGCGAGCGGCCGCGCCGCTTGCGGAGCGTCCCTCTCGACCGCAGGGTTAGAGAGCAACGTCTTCACGCGGGGAAACCCGAAAAATATAGTGTCACACCCGTCAACAATGCAGCAAAAGCCGCGACGGCGACCAACTCGCGGTTGTGTGGGTGTGATTGGGCCGGTGGATAGCGACCCAACGTAAGCACGCGAAGAATAATCCAGCCGGGCCAATAGAAAATACCAACGAACAAAACATCGATTACAAACTGCGCGATGGCGCGGACAACAACTTCAGCGATTGCATCGAGTGCTACAGAGTCAGCTCCCTAACTTTGTATTAGAGCCTACCCCATCTGTCTCGACGCAAAATCAAGCCTTGGCGCGAAAATATCCTCAAAGCCCGAAAGAGTGGGGCTGGCAGTATGTGTTTCCCTCCGGGAGCTATTCGATCGATCCGCGCAGCGGCCGCGAGCGGCGGCATCATGTGGATGAAAAGCTATTGTAGCGGGCCATGAAAAAAGCCGTTCAGGCTGCCGGAATAGCCAAGCCGGCGACGCCGCACACGTTGCGGCATAGTTTTGCCACTTATCTGATCGAAGGGGGCTACGATATCAGAACCGTCCAGGAACTGCTCGGCCATAGAGCGTTTTCCGGATCGGTGTAAGGGATTCGGATATGTAGGTCGGCAATCCCTTGCCGACGTATCGGCTCGGCGAAGGGCTTTGTCGGCAAGGGATTGCCGACCTACG